>JAIHZV010000014.1 GCA_022718015.1 Phascolarctobacterium sp.
AACGGATAGGCGCGATTTCTGTATAGCTGCACCAGCTGATTTTGAACCTGTCCGGCACCAGCCTGCTCAAAAGCTCCGTCAATGCACCAGCAGGACACAGCCTGCCGCAGAACACAGGACCAAAGCAAAAGGCTGCCAGCAGCAGCATAATCGTGCTCACCACGCTGACTGGCGAATAACGGAAAATATTGCCGTCTAGGATATGCTCTATGGGTATACGCAGGCACAGACTGTGAATCGTCTGCACGTAACTCGTATGCGTCAGCAGATAGCCAAGCGCTCGCTGAAACAGCGCAAAGGGTGCATAAAACAGCACGAAGCCCAGCAGATAGCCTGCCAGACGTTTTAAATTATAAGGCATGTAATCATCACCTTCCTGAAAAAATTTTTACATAAGCGGCCCCTCGCAAAGGCGCAAATAAGGATAGGGAGCAAGTTTACCCTATCCTTATTGCTTTATGTAATTGATGAGAGTTGAACGAGGGGATTAGAAGCTGTAACGCAGGCCAACGTTGTAGGTACGGCCAGCAGTTGCTTCGCTGCAATAGAACTCTTTATCGAGCAAATTAGTAATGCCAAATTGTAAAGTTACATCCTTAGCAAGCTTATAGTTGATACCGGTATTAACTATAAAGAACGCATCCTCGGCACCGTATTCACCGGTCGCACTATCCGGACTCATACGCTCGCTTACATATTGACAATCAAGCAATACATTCAGCTTATCATTATTGTACGCAATGCCAGAATGGAATAAATGCTTAGGAACAGTATAATCAGCTACACCACTATAAGCTTGATTCTTATTAGTTCCGGGAATAACAGCACCAGACGTTTTTCCTGTCTGCCATGCATAATTCAAATAAGCACTCCAGTTAGAATCAAATTTATGATTCAATTCAACTTCAACACCGCGGCGTTTTTCTTCGTTGTAATTGATGTACTGCTTATGAGTGCAAACACCAGCTGCATTATAGAAATAAGTATAAGCAATCTTGTCCTTAGTTTCGATACGATAAAGATTGATACCAAAATTGGTATTATCAGACAGCTTTTGCTTCATGCCAATTTCATAAGTGTCACTAATTTCAGGATCTAATGCAGGGTTAGGTATTGCTGCACCCATGCCACTGCCGCCATATCTATAAATCTGATACATTGGACCAGGATTAAAGGAGTGACCGTAGGACACATAATAGTTAGTGTTTTCATCAGCTTTAAAATCAAAAGCCAGCTTAGGACTTAACTCGTTATAGCCTTTTCCTTTACTCGTAGTAGCATAAGCTCCATCATACCAGAAATGTCCATCGCCCTTTTTGTAGTTATCATATCTCAGACCGGCATACATAGTTACTTTATCATTCATTTTATACTCATCTTGAACAAATAAAGCTGAGTTCTTGACCTTGCCGCTGTCGGTAGCGTATTCATTAATCTTCGAATCGCGGTCATGCCATTTGCTTAAATTAAAACGATGCTGTATCATTTCTTCCTGTTTGTAATTACCGCCAACAAGAATTGTATGATTGCCGACATTCTCCCATGCTTTTTCAATATTTAAAGAATATAATTCTCCCGGATGATCGGATAAGTCACCAGCTCCTGTATAATTAATATCCGTAACGCCACTAGGAGGACTGCTAAAACCTGAAACCTGATCTTTGGAATAATTAAATGAAGCAGTCAAATTATTTTTTTCATCATTATAAGTGAGAGAATGTATATTTCTAATGTCTATATTATCGTATCCAAAGAAATCCTTTGTTTTTATAGTAATCTTATTACCATTCTGAGTAGTTACAGTACCATTATACACAGGGTTTCCAGCTGCATCTTTAACATAAGAGAACGGATTAACGTATTTCTTTTCGCTTTCACTTCTATTAAACGCATATTTCAAGGATTGAGAATCATTAAAATTATATTTTACATTAAAATTATAGTTCTCAGTTTTCCACTGCTTTTCACCACGGCCTCCATATACATAAGTTTTGCCATCGCTTAAAACAGGCAGATTAGCACTATACGTACCTGTACCAGACTTTGCTTTAGCTGTACGATAGTATCCTCTATAACCATCAGAAGAACTGTTCTCATAGCCTACGCCAAAGGACCATTTATCATTAACCTTAGCCCTAGCCTGCACGCTCTTTTTCCAGGTATTGTTGCTTCCATAGGATAATACTACATCACCATTAAGCTTATCAGTAGCTTCCTTAGTAGTAATATTAATAACACCAGCTACAGCACGTCCACCATAAATAGAGGAAGCCGCACCACGTAAAACCTCAATACGTTCAATAGCTTCTACAGGAATCTGATCAAAATTTACTGCGCCCTTATAAGCAGAATTAAGCTGAACACCATCGACTAATACGAGAATGTTAGGCGTGTCCATACCACGCAGCATGATTTGGTCATCTTGAGCCTTAGCCTGATTCATGTACAAGCCAGGTACATATTGCAAAGCCTCTTGGATTGTCGTTACATTATGTCTTTCAATATCCTTTGCCGTAACAACACTCACGCTAGCCGGAACCTCTTGGAGCTGCTTCATCGTTCTCGTCGCCGTAACGACCATCGTATCAAGATCATACTCGCCAATCTCTTCAGCGTGAACCGCAGTTCCCCCCCAAAGAACATTACCACAAATCAATGCCGTCATCAATAAGCCTTTGTTAGTTAATTTACTCACTCGTAATCCTCCGTTTCATACACAATACACTCATCAAAAAAATCGCGTGCACAAAAGCTATAATTAGATAAATTATTAATATGCACATTCTTCTTTGTATGTTATAATACTATGTATAGCTACTAGACAGTCAAGGAGTTTTTTACAAAAATGCAAAAAGGCATCCAAAATTATTTCACAACCGGAGAATTATCTCAGCTTTGCAAGATTCCGCGCAAGACTCTGCTCTATTATGATAAGCTTGGTCTGATTACGCCCGAGGTCGTCGACGAAAACGGCTATCGTTATTATAAACGCAGCCAGCTGTTTTTATTACAGCTTATTCTTACCCTGCGCCAGCTTGATGTTCCTATCGCACGCATCAAGGAATATCTCGCTACGCGCTCACCTGCCACCTACAGCGATATGTTCCACGAACGCATTGACTTTTTCACGCAGGAAATCGCCCGCCTGCAGGCCATGAGGGACGAGCTGCAAAAAGAAGTTGACAAGCTCAGCCGCATTGCCAATATCACGCTCGACAAGCTTACGCTTGTCCACGCGCCGGAAAGCTATCTTTATATCAGTAAGGAGGCTGAAGAAAATGAATGCTTCAAAAAGCGTTCTACGCATATAGCCAATATGTTTGCCAGCCTGCAGAAGGACGTCGCAGTTACAACCAACAGCTTTGGCTATATTTATGATGCGCAGATACTGCAGGATTTCAGCACCCAGCATATCAAGCATTATTTTTATAAGCTCAACGAACCTCTGCCTACGCCCCAATGCTATAAAAAAGAAGCTGGCGATTATCTTACACTTTGTTTTCAGGGCGTCTATATGTTTAACAATAAAGATAATTTACAGCTTTTGGCAGACTATTGCCGAGAGCATGGCTTTACGCCGTTATCACCGCTATACGTTACCTCACTATGTGATTACTGGATGACAGATGATATAAGCAAATACGTTTACAAGCTAGAAATAAGAGTAAAATGATAATGCAAGCGAGTAGGAGGGATTTTTGAATAAAATTCCCGACCTCTTATCAAATCGTGATTTGTATAAGGGCCAAAGCAAAAGGCTGCCACAGGTAGACAGTCAAGAGATTTTTTTAATTCGTGGCAATTTCTACTGTTTTTTTATAAAAGGCAATACCATACTTGTAAACAGTTTGCACACCCCTGCTTTTCATATCAGCATCGTATTGTTTCGCGTCTATCTGCTCCAAAGCCTTTTTAGCAAGAGCTGCAAGTGATTCAGCATTATCATTTTTTGACTTAACTTCAATGATTATACCAGGCAGCCTGCCAATATTTTTAGGCTCAAGAGCGATATCATACCTGCCATTGCCACTTTCCCTATTAGAGCGCACAAAATACTTTTCATGGAAAAGCAAGGAAATACCCAGCAACAGTCCGTGATAATAGTTTTCATTCACCGTGTCATGAAAACTTATAGCCTCCAACAGAAAGGTGTTTAAACTCTTTTTAAGCAGGTAAATATCTTTCTCCATAAGAGCCTTGCTCACTGTATAAGCAATATTCATAGACATATTATCCGATAAGTGAGCAATGATTTCTTTATAATAAACATTCGTCAGTTCTTTGTTCGGAATGCTCAGCTCACACTCCCTGTCGCCAAACGGCGTAAGCGTCGTCCTAACGGCTTTCAGATAACCAGTCATAAGCAAAAAAGCAAAAATGTTCTCCGCCCTGTTTTTGATTTCAGGATAAACAACATTAGTTTCTACAATCGAAGTAACTATCTTTCCACTAACCAGCTCATTAAGCTTTTGAAAAATCTCCGTATTCAAACAGTTCAGCAGATCATAAACAACAAAATTTTCGGAAGTCTGCACCCAATAGGGCATAGCCAAACAATCATTAGCAAAATAATTCAATACAGACCACGGATTAAAGATTTCTGTTTCCCCAAAAATATAGCCATCATACCAGTCTTTAATTTCGGGCAATTTGTCTTCTTTTTCATAATATCGTGCCATGTCTTCAACTTCTGCATTGGTAAAGCCAAAATAACTGCTATATTTTCTATCCAGAACAGAATATACCCTGATATTATTCAGGCCGCTAAAAATGCTTTCCTTCGCTACACGCAAAATGCCTGTAAGTATGCCGAAAGCTATATTATTGTTATCTTTTAAGCCAGCCGAGAGCATATTGCGCATAAAGTTAATCACGTCATCATAAAAATTATAAGCATGTCCCGACTGTATAGTCGTATCATACTCGTCAATAAGCAAAACAACCTTTTGACCATAATGTTGGCGCAGCATTTCTGATAAACGCAAAATGCTTTTCCCAAGCTCTGCTTTGCTTGCTTTTCCATTTAAAATGCTTTGGAAATATGCTTTATCTTTAACTTTTTCACTATCCTTTAATTCATAGTGTCTGTAAAACTCATCTTTGATAGTTTCTTGAATCTCTGCATATATTTCTTCCCACGTATTTTGTTTAGCATCCTTAAAGCTCAAAAAAATAACAGGATATTTCCCTTGATGGCACGTATACTCTTCTCCTTGCGCCCAAATCTTTTTATCTGTAAAATACCTGCTCGTATCTTCGTCCGTCTTTTCAAAAAAGGTACGCAGCATATCCATGTTTAATGTTTTGCCAAAACGCCGCGGACGAGTGAAAAGGACGAAACTGCTGCTATCATCCAAAATATCTTTAAGCATAAGCGTTTTATCAACATAATAATATTGATCGCAAATCTCGCGATAATCTGTTGAGCCTATTGGTAACGGAAGCTTTTTTGCCTTATTCATAATCTCGCTCCTTTCGCGCATCGTTTCGATGTTATTTGGCTATCTTAACATCATCTATCATTCACAATCGTTTATCTATCAAGCATCTACCATTACTCTATCGTTAGCAACATTATAGCATCTTTTGGACAAACACACAAAGTAAATAAGGATAGGGCTTGTACTTTACCCTATCCTTATTGCTTTATGTAATTGACGCTTTCTTTTTATGCCAGCTTCACTGCATCCCCATTAAGCATAGGAATCAGCTTGCCATTTTTGTTCGCGCGATAAAGCTCCAGGCGCTCGATGTCTGCCATCTCCACAGGCAGCTCCAGCTGATACTGCTCATTAAGCGCATTGAGCAAATCAACAGCCTTCATGCTGCCAGTCGGCGTAATCTTGCAGGTGAAGCCGAACACTGTGTTTTCACCAACAAGCTCAACGTCGATATGCGGAATGTAGAACTTCACGTCAATCTCCTTGACCTTATCCTTTTTCTTCGGCGCCGCCTTTTTGAAGAGCAGCGTCTCTGCAGCATTGAACTGCGCTACCGCCTCGCTGATATCCCTGCTATACGGCAGCGTCACGCGATACTTCGCCCCCGCCGCCTGACTCATGAGTGCCGCATGATGTGTTTCGACCGCATCTGCTGCCAGCACGCGGATGCCGCGCGGCAGAGCTGCATCCAGCGCCTTCGCCGCCGCCTCAACCTCCATCGGCTCAGCCAGCTCGATTTCCACGAACTCCGTATAGCTGACTACGCCAACGCCCAGCGCCGAAGCCAGACTGAACTTCAGGTGCGGGTTGAAGCCCTCGGAATAAGCTGCAGGCAGCTTGGCACGGCGGATTGCGCGGCCAATGGTACGCACATATTCCAGATGGGAGATGAAACGTATATCCTTATCCTTCGTAATTTGCATACGCAGCTTCATTATGCCTGCACCTCCCCGTTTTCATATGCGTCCTTATAATCGACAATCTTCACGCCCAGCTTTTGGCATACGCCGCAGCCAGTGCAGCTCGTGCGGCGGCAGTCATGCGTAAGCTGCTGTGCATACGCCTTCTGCCATTCGTTCCAGAGGAAACGGCGGCTGACGCCCGGAGAAACGTGCTCCCACGGGAAGGCTTCATGCTCTCCGCGCTCACGCGCTGCATAAAAGTCCTTATCCAGGCCTGCCTCCTCGATAGCCTCGCACCAGCGCTCATAGGAGAAGCAATCGCTCCAGCCATCGAAGCGTGCGCCCTTCTGCCATGCCAAAAGCAGTGCCTTGCCTACGCGGCGGTCGCCACGGGCAAAAACAGCCTCGATAATGCCGGTTTTGCCATCGTGATAGTTCAGCGTAATATTTTTATATTTCTTGATTTCGTCCTTCAGCAGGAACTGCTTACGGCGAATAGTTTCCAAATCGTTCTGCGCAAACCACTGGAAGGCGGTGTACGGCTTCGGCACGAAGGAGGAAGCGCTGACGGTTACTCGGCAGCCACGCTTGCCCGTTACCTGGAAATATTTGTACTGCACCTTACGCGCAAGGTCAGCAATCGCCAGAATATCCTCGTCCGTTTCATACGGCAGACCAATCATGAAGTACAGCTTCACACTGCTCCAGCCGGATTCAAAGGCCGCGCCGACAGCGTTCATGAGGTCCTCCTCAGTAACGCCCTTGTTGATAACATCGCGCATCTTCTGACTGCCTGCCTCCGGTGCGAAGGTCAGACCACTCTTGCGCACAGCCTGCACCTCCTTGGCGATAGCCACGCAGAAGCTGTCGATACGCAGCGAGGGCAGCGAAACGCTTACGCGGTCGTCCTTAAACTCGCTGATCATATTATGTACGAGCGGTGCCAGACAGGAATAATCGGCGCTGGAAAGAGAAACCAGGCTGATTTCGTTATAGCCGGTATTGTCGACCAGCTTACGCGACAAATCCATGAGCACCTCAGGCTTACGCTCGCGTACAGGACGATAAACCATGCCTGCATGACAGAAGCGGCAGCCACGGCTGCAGCCACGGAAAACCTCCAGCATAATGCGGTCATGTACAATTTCGCCAAAGGGCACAATCGGCGCAGTTGGGAAATCAACGCTGTTCATATCCTCAACAACGCGCTTTTCAATTACTGCCGGAATATCCTCACGCAGCGGCCTGATGGCCTTGAAGGTTCCGTCCTCATTATATTCAGCTGCATAGAAGGAGGGCACATAAATACCCTTGATTTTAGCCACGCGCTGCAAAAACTCCTGGCGTCCGCCCAGCTTGCCCTCGCGCTTCCATGCCTTATAGCAGCGCATAACCTCGATGAGAACCTCCTCGCCCTCGCCGATAATAGCAAAGTCGAAGAAGTCTGCCAGCGGCTCCGGATTATAAACGCAGGGACCGCCGACGATAACGAAAGGATCGTTATCGGTACGCTCTGCCTGCAGCAGCGGAACGCCGCCCAGGTCGAGCATATTTAAAATATTCGTGTAGGACAGCTCATATTGCAGCGTAAAGCCTACTATATCGCACTCGCTGAGTGCTTTTTTTGTTTCCAGCGTCGTCAGCACGATGTCGCGTTCGCGCATCTTTGCTTCCAAATCAATCCACGGCGCGTAGACACGCTCAGCTGCTACGCCCTGCTCCTTGTTGAGCAGATGGTAGAGAATCTTGAAGCCAAGATAGCTCATGCCCACCTCATACACATCGGGGAAAGCCAGAGCAATCGTCGCTTCCACCTCGTCAGCAGGCTTCACAATGCTGCTGAACTCGCCTCCGGTATAACGGGCAGGCTTCTGGACGCTGCTTAAAATATCTATAGTCAGGTCTTTCTTCATTAAAATTTTCTCCTCTAGAACTGTAAATTTTTCTTACGTACCTTCACATTCAACAAAATCGCCACTAGCATCAGATTTGTTGTCAGTGAGCTTACGCCATAGCTCAAAAACGGCAGCGGCACGCCTGTTACCGGCATAATGCCTGCTGTCATACCGATGTTGACCATGACATGAAACATAAACATCGACGTTACGCCTGTCGCCAAAAGCATGCCGAAGGTGTCGTCCGCATCCAGCGCAATGGCAATTCCGCGCCAGATGATAATCAGATACATGCAAATAATGAACACCGTACCGATGAAGCCAAATTCCTCCCCGGCCACGGCAAAAATAAAGTCTGTATGGTTCTCCGGCAAAAAGTTCAGCTGGCTCTGCGTGCCTGCCAGCCAGCCCTTGCCCAAGAAGCCGCCGCTGCCAATCGCAATCTTCGACTGGATAACGTGGTAGCCGCTGCCAAAGGGGTCAAGCTCCGGGTTCAGGAAAACGCGGATACGGTTCTTCTGATAATCCTTGAGAATCAGCCAGAACACAGGCAGCAAAGCGACAAACGCCAGGCCAAGGCGGAAAAACCATTTATATTTAAAGCCGCTGACAAAAATCATGCCGACAAGAATCGCGATAAAGGTCAGCGAGGTGCCCAGGTCAGGCTGACGCATAACCAAAACAAACGGCACCAGAATATAGGCAAAGACCGGCAGATAATCCTTAAATTCCTCCAGCCACTCGATGCGCTTATCCATAAACGTCGCCAAGCAGATAATCAAAAACACCTTGGCAAATTCACTCGGCTGAAAGGACAGCGAGCCAATCTGAATCCAGCGCTGCGCACCAAGCTGGCTATGTCCGACGAACATAACGATGAGCAGCAGAATAATATTAAAGATATACAGCTTGCTGGCGTAGTTTTTCAGCACATGATAATCAAAGGTCAGCGACACAGAAACGAGCAGAATGCCAAAGGCCATGAACATGCTCTGGCGCTGCACATGCCACGCCTTGCCTGTGCTTAAAGCAAAGGAATGTGTAGCACTGTCGATAAGACCTAGACCACAGGCCATGAGAATAACCACAGCACTGATAAGCCACCAGTCAAGGTTTTTCAGGATACGTTTAAAATCCACAATGTACTCCTTCCTTCATCTATTGCTGAACCTGCGCCGGCTCACTCTCCGGCTTCGGACGCGGCATATAGCCACGCTCCTGGAAAAATTCTTCAAAGGCTTTATAAACAATCGGACCGGCAGCCGTCGAACCAAAGCCGCCCTGCTCGACAATGCAGACCACGACAAGCTCAGGATTATCAACCGGGCCATAGGCTACGAACAGACCATGGTCGCGTCCATGCGAGTTCTCCGCTGTACCGGTCTTACCGGCAATTGCCTTCGGCAGACCGGAGAAGTACGAAGCCGTACCACCCTCCTGCGTCGTCGCACTCATGCCCATACTGATATAGTCAATCGTCTGCTGCGATACGTCGATATGCTTGCCCGCATGACGCTTAGGCTTTTCAAACACCGAGCCGTCCACATTCAGAATGCTGTCGACAAGATAAGGCTGATACTTCACGCCGCCGTTAGCGACAATGCTCAGCATAACCGCCAGCTGCATCGGCGTCGTCAGGTTGAAGCCCTGACCAATCGCTGCGTTGAAGGTGTCGCCGAGTCGCCAGTCCTCGTTCCAGATTTTGCGTTTAACCTCCTTGGCGGCCACAAGGCCCTTGCTTTCGCCGTCCAGGTCGATGCCTGTCTTTTCACCAAAGCCGTAGATGCGGGCATATTTAGCAATATTGTCAATGCCGACACGGTTGCCTAATTCATAGAAATATACGTTATCACTCATTGCCAGCGCCTTGATAAAGGTCAGCCAGCCCAGCACCTCGCCGCCGGCGTTGCCCATCGTCGGTACAAGCGGATGGAAGCCGCCGTCGAAAATAGGCTCGTCCAGACCGACCTTCTTCAGCTCGAAGGCCGCACTGCCTGTGACAATCTTGAACGTCGAGCCAGGCGGATACTCGCCCGTGATAACCTTGTTGTTCATCGGATAGTTGGGATCATTATTTATAGAATTCCAGTTTTTAGACGAAATGCCATGCACGAACCAGTTGGGATCGTAGCCGGGACGGCTCACCATCGCGCGCACAGCGCCATTGCGCGGGTCGAGCGCCACAACTGCCGCTGCCCTTGCGCCCGGTGCAATACCGGAATTACGCAGATAAGCCAGATGCTTATCGGTAAACTTCTCCAGCTCTGCCTGCAGCTCATAATCCAGCGTCAGCTTCAGGCTCTTGCCCTGCACAGGCTGAATGGAATCGTAATGCTTGACGACATTGCCGCCAACGTCAACCTCCTCCATAAAGGCGCCGTCTACGCCGCGCAGATACTTGTCATAGCTTTTTTCCAAGCCTTCCTTGCCAACAATACTGCCCTGCGTAACGTCCTTGAACAGGTTTCTTTCCATTTCATATTCGCTGACCTCGCCCACATAGCCTAGGGCGTGTACAGCCAGCTCATGATAAGGATAATTGCGAATCGTCTGCACCGTCAGCATAACCTCCGGCATATAACGGCGCTGCTCCTCGATACGCGTCACCAGCTGGATATCCAGATTATTTTTGAGCATAATCGGCTCATAATAATTGGCGCTGGCCTCAATTTTTTTCTTGATGTCCTCCACGGGCATATCCAGCAGCGTGCTTAAACGCTGCAAGGTTTCCTCTTTATATTTCGACTGCTTTTGCAGCACCACAGCATAGCCGGGCAGATTATTGACGAGGACCTTGCCCTCGCTGTCATAAATAAGTCCGCGCGGCGCACTGATTTTGGACTGACGCAGACGGTTGCCGTCAGACTGCTTGGCATAATAATCGCCTCGCCACAGCTGCAAATAGACCATGCGTCCTATCAGCACAGTAAACAACACTAGGCAGATAACCAGCATTACATGCAATCTGCCTGCCTGATTTCTCTCATCCATGAGCTGCGTCTGTCTCCTTTCTTCTCTTCAACCTAGTAGGAAATATCTTCCTTCTTAATCCATTCATATACAAGCTTCACCAAAAGCACCACGGGCCAGACCAGCAAGACGTTGCCCAAGACAAAGCCCAGCGTGTCCCAGCAGTAGCTGAAAAATATATTCCAGCGGCCATCTGCGCGAATCAGCGCCACCCACCAGTACACAAAGCGCAAAATCAGGCTGCACGTAGCAATCGCGCTCATATGGTAAAGAAAATTATCCTTAAAAACCTTTTCCTTCGTCATGCCTACAAGATAGCCGAACACAGCACGCGTCAGCATATAATAGCCAAAGGTGCTTACGCTCAGCGCATCCTGGAAAAAGCCCATCAGGCCGCCTGCTGTCGCACCTGCCTCAGGGCCGCGCTGCATGGCAAAAGCATAAATTGCCAAAAGCAGCAAATCGCATGAAAGCCAGCCTGTCATATATACTGATACCGAACCCTGCAAAAGCATCAAGAACAGAAACAGGACGGGCCAAATCAGTCTCCTCATTTTGCCTGTCCTCCCTGTACTGCGATTTTCGGTTGCGGCGTAAAGCTGGTGATAACAAGCACCTGCTCTACATCGGCAATATCAGCCGTCGGCTGCACCTCAGCCTCCTGCAAAAGACCAATGTTATCCATATTGGTAGAAGTAATCTTGCCAATCAAAATATCAGCCGGATGGCTGCCGCTGTAGCCACTGGTGACAATAATATCACCCTTATTCAGACTTGCGTCACGGAAAACGTGCTCCAACACAAGCGTGCCCTTCGTCGTGGCACTGCCCCCGACAACGCCTACAGCACGAGAATCCGCACGGATAACACGCGCACCAACGCGGCAGCGCGGCGAGCTAAGCAGCAGCACACGCGCATAATCATCATAAACCTCATCGACAATGCCGACCAAGCCATCATGCACAACCGCCATATCCGGCGCTAGGCCCTTGTCCTTGCCGACGTTGATATACATGC
>JAIHZV010000015.1 GCA_022718015.1 Phascolarctobacterium sp.
GCTTTATTGATGATGAAAAGACATCCGTTCTGAATATGCTGATTCATCATTTAGCTGTTTCTGCGATTGTTATTCCCAGTAAAAAAGTATGTAACTGTATTATTCATCCGGGAGTAAGACAGGCTTCACATGAAGCATTAGCTTTAAAGGTACAAAAGGCTTTACAATGGTGTAAAGATAATCTTGATGGCAGCTTTGCTGAAAGACTAAAAACAGAATATAAAACACTGACACCAGAAAAGTATGAAAAACCAGCTTTTGCTGAAGCCGCTGAGTTTGTAAAAAAACTTCTTACAGAAGATGGAATAAAAATATTAATCATGAACGGGAAAAATGAAGTTTCTACCAGCGATTATGCAGAAGGCTGTAATATTGTTGTAGGCGGCAATACTTTAGGGCGCGGCGTTACCTTTCCAGCGCTGCACACTATTTATTATACCCGCTCAAGTAAAAAGCCACAGGCAGATACCATGTGGCAGCACAGCCGTATGTTTGGCTATGATAGAGATGCTGGTTTGATCCGTCTTTATATTGACAGACTGCTGTTCAAATTATTTGCAGATATCAATGCGGCTAATAATTCTATTATCAATCAGATTAATGCTGGCGTTACAAACTTAAAGGTTTATTATCCCAAAAACATTAATCCTACACGCAAAAATATACTTGACAAAAAACTTGTTGGTTCTATTGTCGGTGGAGCAAATTATTATCCATTTACACCGGGAAATGATTCTATTGAAGCTATAGATAAACTTATGCAGCCATTTGATGATAAGGAACAGTATTATCAAGTTAATCTGCGTATGATGCTTCAAGTGCTTGCTCATATTACATCAGAAGCTGATTTTGATATCGAAGCATTTAAAGAATTTATTGAAGCCATTATTACAGAAACGCCTACAGCTCAGGGTATTTTGATTGTTAGACGTGAAAGAGACATTGCGAAAGGTACAGGTGCTATGCTTTCACCTAATGACTGGAAACTTGGCGGGCAGTTTAAAGATAAAATAGTCATTACTATGTACAAAGTTACAGGCAATAAAGGTTGGAATGGTCAGAAACTATGGATTCCTAACATCAAACTTCCGGACGGCAAGGTGTATTACGATGTGAAAGGATAGTGGCTTGAGCTTATGGATAATCTTACAAAAGAACAACGGCATAAAAATATGACTGCTATCCATAGTAATGACACTAAAATCGAAGTTTCCCTGCGTCTCGCGTTATGGCATAAAGGTATTCGTTACCGCAAGAATTATAAGATTCTTGACTGTCGTCCTGATATCGTGCTGACAAAATATAAAATCGCTATTTTCTGCGACGGCGATTTCTGGCATGGCAAAACTTTTGAACGCTATGATGTTACGACCAATGCTAAATACTGGCATGAAAAAATCCGCCGTAACATGGAACGTGACCTTGAGAATACTATTGAGCTACGTGATAATGGCTGGATAGTGCTACGATTTTGGGAGACAGATATAAAAAAGCATCTTGCGGACTGCGTGGCAGAAATATTACATGAAGTAGAAAAGCACAACAACTACTTTTGATTTTAACATTCCAATACAAAAGACCCTGCTCAAGCAATCTCATCACAGCAAAATTAACTGTTAAAAATCGAAAGCAAAAATCGTTACGCTCACAGCGCTGTTTTGCGCCAGCGTCTTGCTCACAATCTGCCCAGGCTGATAGGCAACCTGCTCCTTAAGCTTCAAAATTTCCGCCTTACTAATGTTCTTCATCATGATGAAATTCATCCTTACACCATAATAATATTCTATTCTTATTTTAACCCATTCAGTAAGATTCTGCAATTCCATTAATTACCATAACCTCCGAAAATATGCAATGCTGCATATTTCAAGTGGTTGTTTTATGCAGTGATGCATATTTCATGAGGATGTTTTATGCATCAGTAAATTTTGCGCACTCCAAAAAGACCGCTACCAGCGCATTCAACGCAGGCAAGCGGCCTTTTTATTTTCCCTTATTTTTTTTAATTGCTGCAAGCCACGCAGCTTCTATTTTTCTATGCTGCGTTTACGGCTCACACTCTTTCCCTTATTGTTTTAATTGCTGCAAGCCCTGCAGCTTTTTATTTTTCTACGCTGCCTTTGTCGGCCTGCTCTTTCCCTTATTATTTGTCTTTATAAATCATCCTTGCGCACAGCAGCTGCCGCGCTTCAGGCGATTTTCTTATTTTTTCTTTAAGAAGCTCATCATGCCACGCAGCTGTGCGCCAACCTGTTCAGCCTGGGTTTGTGCAGCGCGACGACGCATAGCATTGAATTGCGGACGGCCGCATTGGTTCTCCAGCAGCCATTTTTTAGCGAAGGTGCCGTCTTGGATTTCTGCCAGAACCTGTTTCATAGCAGCCTTAGTTTCGTCGGTGATGATACGCGGACCGGTTACATAGTCGCCGTATTCAGCGGTATCGGAGATGGAATGACGCATTTTAGCCATGCCGCCTTCATACATCAGGTCAACGATGAGCTTCATCTCATGCATGCATTCGAAGTATGCGCTTTCCGGCTCATAGCCAGCTTCTACCAGAGTTTCAAAGCCAGCGTTCATCAGTGCGCAAACGCCGCCGCAGAGAACTGCCTGCTCGCCGAAGAGGTCAGTTTCGGTTTCTTCACGGAAGGTGGTTTCCAGAGCACCTGCACGGGTGCCGCCAATGCCTTTAGCATAAGCCAGCGCCAGGTCATGAGCCTTGCCGGTCGGGTTTTGGTAAGCGGTTACCAGTACAGGTACGCCGCTACCTTCGGTGTAGGTACGACGAACAAGATGGCCGGGGCCCTTCGGAGCAACCATGAATACGTCTACATCAGCAGGCGGAACGATTTGGCCAAAATGGATATTGAAGCCATGGGCAAAGGCCAGAGCCTTGCCGGCGGTCAGATACGGAGCAATATCATTTTTATAGGTTGCAGCCTGCTTTTCATCCGGAATCAGCATCATGATAACGTCAGCAGCCTTTGCAGCCTCAGCGGTGGTCATAACGGTCAGGCCTGCAGCCTCAGCCTTAGCCTTGGATTTGGAGCCTTCGTACAGACCAACTACTACGTTAACGCCGCTCTCCTTCAGGTTCAGCGCGTGTGCATGACCTTGGGAGCCATAGCCGATGATAGCCACGGTTTTGCCGTTCAATAATTCCAGATTTGCATCGCTGTCATAATACATTTTTACCATTGTCAATTACCTCTTTCTTTTTTCTTATAAAATGATTTTATATATTTTTTAGAATAAACCTTTTCCCTTATTTATGGCTGCTTGCTCGAAGAAGCAATTGACCATTTATATATCTAGTGTCTGTTGACCTTAACAAAGTCGTCCACAGCTGCACCAGCTGCCACCATCGGCTCTACAAGGTCGCTCTGCTCAACAATCGCTTCGATGAGGAAGGGCTTGTTGGCCTTGCGTGCCTGCGCCAATGCTTCCTTGAATTCTGCACAGGTCGCTGCGCGTCTGCCTCCGGCGCCGCAGGAATCAGCGAAGCCGATGAAGTCGAACTCCGTCAGGATAGTTGACGAATAGCGCTCGCCGTAGAAGAGCTGCTGCCATTGACGAACCATGCCCAAGCAGCTGTTGTTGATGACGATGCTGATGAGGTTTTTGCCCTCACGTGCCGCGGTGAACAGCTCCATGCCTGTCATCTTGAAGCCGCCGTCGCCGGCAATATGCACCACCTGCGTATCAGGCTCAGCAAAGGCTGCACCAAGCGCACCCGGCAAGCCGAAGCCCATCGTGCCGCAGCCGCCACTCGTCAGATGATGACGCGGCTTATCGACTACAAGATGCTGCGCTGCCCACATCTGGTTTTGGCCAACGTCGGTTACATAAATCGGATGCTCGCCCTCAAAGGCGCGGCTCAGCTCCTTCATCAGCCAGGGAGCGGTGAGTCTGTCGCCCTTTAAGAGGCTGCGGTCCTCTGCTGCATCCCACTCCTTAATCTGCTGCCACCAATCAGCGTGCTGCGCTTCGCGCAGCAGCGGCAGCAGTCGCTGCAGGGTTTCCTTCACGTCGCCCATCACCGGCAGGCTGGCTGCGACATTTTTATCAATCTCGCTAGGGTCAATGTCCAGCTGGATAATCGTTTTCTTGCCTACATAACGGTTGCGGTCGCCCGTTACGCGGTCGCTGAAGCGGCTGCCGGCAACAATGAGCACATCGGCATTCGCAACAGCAAGGTTAGAGGCGATATGACCATGCATACCCGTCAGTCCCAGGGAACGCGCATCCGATTCTGGATAAACGCCGATGCCCATGAGCGTGTTGACTACAGGCAGGTCGCATTTCTCAGCCAGCTCCACCAGCTCTGCCTGCGCACCGCTGTTGACTGCGCCGCCGCCGACCAGAAGCACCGGCTTCTGCGCTGCGTTCAGCACCTCGGCTGCCTGCGTCAGCTGCTCTGCCGTCGCCTGCGCCAGCGGCTCCGCCTCAGCTTGCGCCTCGGCCTCCGGCCATTCCAGCTCCTCAACCTGTACGCTGCTCGGAACATCCACCAGCACCGGACCGGGCCGGCCCTCCTTCGCCAAGGCGAAGGCCTCACGCAGTGCAGGCACCAGCTCCTCCTTGCTGCGTACCATCATGTTATATTTCGTAATCGGCATCGTTACGCCGACAATATCTATTTCCTGAAAGGAGTCACGTCCTAGCATGCTTACGCCGACCTGACCGGTAATAGCTACCAGCGGAATCGAGTCGAGATAAGCAGTCGCCAGACCGGTGACAATGTTCGTTGCACCCGGACCGGAGGTGGCAATGCACACGCCGGTTTTGCCGCTGGCTCTCGCATAGCCGTCAGCAGCATGAATCGCGCCCTGCTCATGTGCGGTGAGCACATTTTTCAGCGGCGCGCTGTACAGTGCGTCATATAACGGAATGACAGCACCGCCGGGATAACCGAAAACAGTATCCACACCCTGTTCTAAAAGTACCTTAACAATGGCTTCGGAGCCTTTGAGCTTCATCGGCAACTCCTCCTTACGCCATAGCCTGTACAGACATAACAGCAACCTGTTTTTGCAGCAGCTTTGCTACCTGAGCCGCAGCCACCTCTGCCAGCTGGATTTCCAGCTTCAGCTCATCTGCTTCTGTATCCATACGCAGGGAACGTACCTGTGCGCCTTGCTTAGACAGAACGCGCAGAACACGCGGCAATAAGGTTTCATCATTTTTTCCGGTTACGAGTACTTTTTCAAACATTTTAATTCCTCCAATCAAGAACACCTAAGTTTAGCATATCAATGTATTTTTGATGGACTTTGAGGTCAATTTTTAGTATCAAAAAACGCCCCTGCTAATATAGCAGGGGCGTATAAATACGCGGTACCACCCTCATTTATCACTTTAGCACCAGTCCATCAACCGGCTCGGAAATAACGCATCCGTTGCGCATCAGTCTACTTGCTGAGCTTTCGCTGACGAGTTCATGGGTGATTTAATCAACAAGGCTTCGTATCGGTTTTCACCAGCCACCGACTCTCTAAAACTCCACGCTTATCTTTAGTCCCAATCATCACCTTTGTGGGTCAATTTGAAATTACTGATACTATACACCCTTTTACACGCTTTGTCAACTATTTTCTCGTAAAAAGTTTTATTTTCTTTTTTAGTCACTCACCGCGCACATTTTCAGCCTTTCGTCCATTGTATGCGTACTAATCATGCGATTAAAAATTTTACGCTCGTTTTTAGTAGACAAAGTACACTATTGTCTATTATGTGGAAACTGGTGAAACAAGCTGTTTTTGTATCGTTTAAACAAAAAAGACTTCCCAAAAAATTTTGAGAAGCCTCTTTACATTTTAATTTTTTAGATGCTCTTCAGATGTGCACCCACATTCTTCAGCACCTCAGCAGCATATTCGTCGTGATGTGCTGCCAGGAAAGCCTTCATTGCCTCAGCAACGTTACCCTCCACCTTCACGTCCAGCGCCTTTCTGTAGCCCAGCGCCAGCGCACGGCCATTCTCCATGCGTCCGCAGACAGCGCCGTCCACAGCCTCACAGCCGCAAACAGCACACAGCTTGCCGAACAGGTCTGCATCCAGAGCCTGCACCAGCTTCACAGCGCTCATCCAAAGGATATTGTTCATCTTGAAGTGAACCTTGCCCTTGAGATATTTCATAGCTGCTGCCGTATCCGTCATAGCGATGTCGGCATTCGCAAAGCTCAGACGATAGCCAAAGGTATCAGCAATCTCGCAGTGCAGCTGCAGATTCTCCTGCAGAGCCTCTGCGTCCTTCAGCGGGTCAAGGCAGATAGCAGCCAGCTTAATGCCGTTACGCTGCAGCTCGTTGCCAATCAGGTAATGCTCCTGCGGTGTCAGCACCTTGCCCGGCTTGGACAGGTCAAGCTCAAAGTCGATATCCCACGGGGTATTTTTCAGATAGGAGTTATAGATGAACTGAACATGCATAATTGCTTCGCCATATTCCAGCACAATGCGGTGCAGCTGGTTTTCGGTAAAGGTAATCTTGCTCGTGCCCACCTTGAACTCAGCGTTCAGATAAGAAGCGTGCAAAGCTGCGCGGAAGGTTTCGTTGAACTGCTCAAAGCGTTTTTCTACAGCCTCGTCAGACAGCTTCTCAATGCTCAGGTCAATCTTGTCGCTGCAATCAAAGCCAATCATGCTGTAGCCATAGAGCAGCGCCTTAACGATTTCCTCCTCAGACTTCAGGCCGGCAGCATTCGCGCCATAGCCTTCCTTATAGCCCTTTTCCAGCACGCCCCAGGTAGCAGTATCCACAGCCTCCAGGAAGTTGCGGCCAATAGCAGCGCTGTCCTCCGGCGTAAAGTCAACCAGTACAGGCTTCAGCTGACGCTTAGCGAACAGGTCGGTCACTACTGCGTCTGCCGCACCCAGCCAATCGCTAAAGCCCACGCTTGCGCCCTTCGTGCCGCAGGCAGTCGGTGCAGCCCATTTAACAAGGCGGCGCACCAGCGCAGCGTTATTAGCGTTCAAAGCCATCACTGCTACATGTACGTCCTTAACGTCTGCTTCCTTCTCTACGTCCTTCCACATCTTGCTCAAGGCAGATTCGCCCTGTGCAGCCCAAGCCAGACGCTTGCCTGCCTCCGTCTCCACCAGCGCCAGATAGGTTCCCTGCGCTTCGCATACAGATGCCTCTATAACCTTGCCTGCTGCTTCATTCAAAGCAGCTACTGCTGCCAATTGTTTTAATGCCATATTATATATCCTCCATTTGCTCACAATTCTTCATAATAATATTATACGAAAAATACGCTTTTATGCAAGTAAAAACTTTGCGCAAGGCTGAAAAACCTGCGTTTGTATACAAAATGCACAGAAACGATAGCGAAAAAAGCTGCTGCCAATCCTGTAAAAAGGTGCCTATTCCCCTATTTAGTGTCATGTTATCAACAGTATTCACAGCCTTATCCACAGCTTTTGTGTATAACTTTTAGTTATTCAGAGGGTTATCCACTAGCCTCTCACGAAAAAAATGGCTAATTTACAAGGATTTTACCTAATTATCAACATGTTATGCACAACCTGTGGATAACTTTAATAACATTTTCCCCAGCTTTCCCCACCCCCAATATATAGGGGCAGGCCTTTTTGCCATAGCACAAGGAAAGGCTCTTCTGAGCGCACGAGAAGCAGCGAACATTTTTTTATGTATCGCTGCTTTCGGGAAAAATTTTTAAATTATTTTGCTTACCAAAGGTTCAGCAAATGCTGCAGCAGCAGACTTACGAGCGTAATTCCCGCCCAACAGCCAAGACCTAAGCCTAAAGGCTTGCTGCTCGTCGTCACGAGCTTCACGATGTTAGTATTCAAGCCGACTGCCGCCATCGCCATCACGATGAAAAACTTGCTCAGCCATTTGAGCGGCGCAAAAACCTCTGCCGCTACACCCATGCTTGTCGCCAGCGTTGTAATAAGCGAAGCCAATACGAAATAAAGGATAAAGCTGGGCACAATGCTCTTGATATTCACGTTCTGCTCCGCTCCCTGCTCGCGTCTGCTCACAAGATAGCCCAAGACCAGCGTAATCGGAATAATCGCCAGCGTGCGCGTCAGCTTGACTGTGACAGCCTTATCCAGCGTCGCCGTACCCAGACCAAACATAGCGTCCCAAGTAGCCGCCGTTGCTGTAACCGAAGAAGTGTCATTCACCGCAGTTCCGGCAAAAATACCAAAGGCTTCGCCGCTTGTCGTAGAAAAGCCCAGCACCGTCCCCAGCCAAGGAAAGAGCAGTGCTGCCAGCACATTAAAGAAAAAGATAACGCTGATAGCCTGCGCCACCTCCTCATCATCTGCCTTGATGACAGGCGCTGTCGCCGCCACAGCACTGCCGCCGCAGATAGACGAACCTACGCCGATGAGCGTGGAAATCTTCCCCGGTATATGCATCGCCTTATGCAGCACATAGGCCACGATGAGCGAGGTCGCAATTGTGCAGATGATAATCGGCAAGGACTGCCTGCCGGTCGCCAGCACTACGGAAATATTCAGGCCAAAGCCAAGCAGGATAACCGCGTATTGCAGCACCTTCTTGGAAACAAAGCCTACACCGCTTTTAAACGCAGCCTGCACAGGCCACACCAGCGCCACCAGCATACCTAAGAGAATTGCAAAGACGGGTGCGCCGACTACAGGCACCAGCTTGCCTAAAAACCAGCACGGCACTGCCAAAACAGCACATAACAACATACCGCGCCACTTATCTGAGAAAAAGCTCATTATAACACCTCCATAGAAAACAAATATAATTGTAGCACAACCAGCCCCTGTGTTTCAATGAAAGATTAAGCTAGCCCTGTCCCGGAGCGCACGAAAAGCAGCGAACGCTTTTCTGCGTATCGCTGCTTCCCGAAAAAAGTTAAATTATGTTGCTAGAAAATTTTTAATCAGCCCAGCCATTCTGTCAGTGTCTTCGACAGCTTCTTGAAGTCCAGCGGCTTCTCCAGATGACCATTCATGCCGGCATTCTTGACCAGCAGCACATCCTCGGCAAAGGCGTTCGCCGTAACCGCCACAATCGGCACCTTGCCACGGCTGCCAGCCAGCGCACGGATAGCAGCAGTTGCCTCATAGCCGTTCATAATCGGCATCTGGATATCCATAAAGACAAGGTCAAACCAGCCCTCAGGCGACTGGATAATCTTGTCCACAGCCTCCTTGCCGTTTTCCGCAGTCTCAATCTGCACCTTCGTCATACCGATGATGCTGCAGGCAATCTCTCTGTTCAGCTGGTTATCCTCGACCACCAGCACGCGCTTCTGCGAATAGTCTATAGCCTTCAGCTCCGCCAAATAATCCCTCGGCTTTTCTGCTTCCTTATACTCGATGAACCTTTGCAAAGTCGAGGTCAGCTTAGAGCGGAACAAGGGCTTTTCAATAAAGCCGTCCACACCTGCCTCTTTAGCTTCGTCTACAATATCAGCATAATCATACGAGGTGAGCATGATAATCGTCACATCGCTGCCAATCCTTTCGCGGATTTTTCTGGTTGTTTCGATGCCATCCATCCCCGGCATCTGCCAATCCATAATAATCGCAAAGAAGTCGTCCTTTTTATCATGACGCGCATAGGCCAGCTGCACAGCCTTCTCGCCCGAGTTTACCCATTCGCCCTTCAGACCGATGCCCTGCAGAGTGGCCACGGTGTTTTCGCAGCACAGCTCGTCATCATCAACGACGAGCACCGGCAGACCTGCCAGCTCCTTGATTTTTTCGTATTCCTTATCCTGCAGCTTCAGGTAAATCGTCACCACAATCTTGGTTCCCTGATTAGGCTTACTTTCAACCTTAATCTCGCCATTCATCATCTCGACGATGTTCTGCGCAATAGCCATGCCCAGACCAGATCCCGGCACCTTAGTTATGCGCTTGTCATCGGCACGCGTAAAGGGATTGAACATCACCTGCTGGAACTCCTCGCTCATGCCAATGCCGTTATCCTCAATGATGAAGCGGAAGCAGCCCAGCTCGGAGAAGCCGTTCGGCAGCTCCTCGATATCAAAGCGGATTTTGCCGCCGTCATTAGTATACTTGATTGCATTCGTCAAGAAGTTGATCAGCATCTGCTGAATGCGCAGACTGTCACCGCAGACCGCCTCATGCTCAATATGGCTTATTGTAACATCAAAGTTATGCCCATGCTGCACCAGACTCGGCTTAATCATAGAAACCATATTGTCCACAAGCTCCTGCAAATTGAAGTCCTCGTCCACCAGCGCAATTCTGCCGCTTTCAATGCGCGCCATATCCAGCACCTCATTGATTAAGCCCAGCAAATGACGGCTGGAGCCGGCGATTTTATTCAGGCAGTCCTTCACGCGCTCGAAATTATCAAGATTTGCACCTGCCAAAGCTGTCAAGCCCACGATAGCGTTCATAGGCGTGCGCAAATCATGGCTCATATTCGACAGGAACTCCGTCTTGGCAGCGCTGGCACGCTCGGCCGCCTTAAAGGCATCCTTGAGCATTCTGCGCGATGCACGCTCGTTCTTTTTGATTTCCGTCGTATCAATGCTAATCCACAGCACCTTGGTCAGCACGCCGTAGCGCCATTCCAGCGGCACAAGGGAGGCAACCAGGAAAATATCCTCTTCATAGGAGCAATATTCAAATTTATAAATGTCGCCCTCCTTCAGCAGATGCTTGCGGATATAAGCAGGGCTCAGACATTCTGTAAGCGGTGCCAAAGGCTCCAAAGTCTTGAAGCTTTGCGTAACCTTCTTGATTAATTCGCTGTATTTGCCCTTATCAGGATAGCGCAGAACGCCATTGATATTTTGGTATTCATAGATATCCTGCTCAAAATCGCAGACAGCAAAGCGGTCTACGACATGAGCCATACTGTTTACCAGATGCTCCATGTCCGTATTGCGCTTCTGGAGCTGCTGCTGCTTGGCATTTTGCAGCTTGATATCAGTAATATCACGCAGGAAAACCATCGCATAGCGTATGCCTTCCATCTTGCCCGGAACCATGACATTGAGTACCCAGCGGCGCTCGCCCTTCAGCATAATTTCGCATTCCAGACCGAGCTGCTCCTCACCGTTGGCAAAGGCCACTGCTATGCGTCCACGGTCATAAAAACGCTTTACCGCGTCCTTATATTCCTCGCAAACCTTATGTATAACAAAGTTGTGCGCCAGCTCGTCCCAATTATGGCTCTGCTGGAAAATATCCTGCAGTGCCTCATCAACCTTGAGCGATTCAAAGCTGTTATCCTGTAAATCTACATAGTATTCGCACAGATTAGAATGCGTGAAGGCATCATGAAAGGCCTCAGCCTTTTTCAGATTATGTCTGGCATTCACGACTCTCTCTATATCGATAAACACACCGGCAACACGGCTCGGGCTGCCATCTACGCGACGAATAACCTCGCCTACCTCATGGAACCAGTGGTAGGTGCCGTCAGCAAGGCGGAAGCGATATTCAACGTCATATTTTTCCTCGTCAGTCTTGTCATGTACCGCGTCGAAGAAGCATTCCAGTGTTGCTTCCTTGTCTTCAGGATGAATAGCATCTGACCACGATTCCAGCACGTTAGGAAACTCTTCTTTACTTTTATAGCCCAGCATCTCCAAGAAGGTCGGACTCCAATACACCCTCTCCACCATGCCGTTTTTGTCAAAATCAATATACCACGGCGCAGAATTAATCGCCTTATTGATGAGTATCAGATTCTCATGCTCCCAATCAAGATGCACGGCCATAACCCACACAGGCACGCCGTTTTCATCTACGGAATCACTTTTAAGCATACGCACAGCCACAGGCGTACCGTCGCTTGACATCATCCTGCTTTCCTTAAAGCCTTCCCACTCATGCAGGTCATCTGCTATATCATCACACAAAATGTTGCGCAGCGAGGAATTACATGCACGCTCAAACTCCTCCATGCTATAGCCAAGGTTATAGAGAAAATATTCGCTGGCCATAGCAATCGTTAAATTATCATCATAATAGCCAACCAGCGCACCTACAGGATTATTCAGGCAGACTGTTTCACGGATAACGTCAAAAAG
>JAIHZV010000246.1 GCA_022718015.1 Phascolarctobacterium sp.
GTCCGCAACATTGGCCGCGAAGGTCAGGATTATGAACTGACTACGCTGGCAGAGCTGCGTGACAAGCAGGTAGATATGTTCTCTACCGTTATCATCGGCAACACTCAAACCGAGGTAATCAATGGCCGTATGGTAACCCCGCGTGGTTACAAGCTGGTATGAAGCCGGTAATCTGGCTGATTGGCGGCACGACTGAGGGCCGCAGGCTGATTAAGGAAATCGGCAGGCTGCAGGTGGAGCTGTACGTTTCTGTGGCAACGGAGTATGGTGCGGAACTGATTGAGCCGCAGCCAAATCTTACGGTTATGGCAGAGCGTATGGACCTGGAGGCCATGAAGGCTTTCCTGGCAGCTAAACGTCCGGCGTGCGTCATTGACGCCACGCATCCCTACGCAACAGTAGTTACGGCAACGGTTAAGCAGGCCTGTGCCGAGGAGCAGACCGAATATCTGCGCCTTGTGCGCCCGGTAGGCGATACGACGGATGCTATTTGCGTGCATGATTTTGCAGAGGCTGTAGAGCTTTTGAATAATCTGGACGGCAATATCTTCCTGACTACGGGCAGCAAAAACCTGCCAGACTTTACTGGCGTAGAAAATTATGCAGAGCGCATTGCCCTGCGCGTCCTGCCTATGGAAAACAGCCTGCATACAGCGCTGTCCTTAGGCTATAAGCCTGCAAGCATTGTCTGTATGCAGGGGCCGTTCAGCAAGGAGCTGAATGTGGCTATGTTCAAAAAGTTCGACAGCAAATTTGTCGTAACGAAGGACTCGGGCGCTGTAGGCGGCTTTGCAGAGAAGGTGGAGGCGGCGCAGGCTGCCGGTGCCATCTTAATCGTTATTGGCCGCGCTAGCGAAGAGGTTGGCGATGGCTATAATGAGATAGTTAGTTATTTACAGAAGCATTTTCAAAAGACCGTCGAATAGCGCACCATCTGCTTCATAATATCTCCTAGACGTACCTCTAGTACGCCTTCGTCGATATTATTCGCAGCTGATACACTCTCAACGGTCTTGAAGATATTTTCTTGAAGGAGGCCTGAAGAATGTCGCAAAAATTGCGAGTAAACATTGTCGGTATAGGTCCTGGTAACCCGGACCTTTTGACTGGTGAAGCACGTCAGGCTATTGCCGCAAGCAATATTTTGCTTGGCGACAAACGTATGCTGTCAGCCTTTGCGGACAGCAGCAAAACGGTATATGATACCATCAAAACCTCGGCTATTGCTGAGGTGGCAGCGAAGGCAGATCCTGCAAAGGATGTGCTGGCGGTGCTGGTTTCCGGCGACGTAGGCTTTTTCAGCCTTGCCAAAACCATCAGCGGCAAGCTGCCGGACTGCGAATGTGTGCGTTACTGCGGCATCAGCAGTCTTGTATATTTTGCTTCTAAGCTGCAGCTTTCATGGGACGATGCCAAAATCGTCAGCATGCATGGACGTGATCAGAATTTGGTTGCTGCTGTAGCGCAAAATAAAAAAGTATTCTCTCTGACCGGTGGAGATCATTCTCCGCAGGCGCTGTGCAAGCAGCTGTGCGAGCATGGCTTAGGTCAGGTGCTTGTTTATGTTGGCGAAAACCTTTCTTATCCTGAAGAAAAAATCACGCAGGGTACGGCGGAGGAGATTAGTGCCTTGAGCTTCCCGTCATTGTCTGTGATGATGCTTCTCAACGATGAGGCTAATTGCTTTGAGCCGACTGTTCATGGCCTGGCTGATGATTTGTTTATGCGCAGCAAGGTGCCGATGACCAAGCAGGAGGTACGCAGCGTATCTATGTCCAAGCTGATGCCGAAGGCAACAGATGTGATTTATGACATTGGTGCCGGTACCGGCTCCTGCTCTGTCGAGCTGGCGTTAATCGCTAAGCAGGGCAAGGTCTGGGCCTTTGAGCGTAATCCGGTGGCTGTAGAGCTGTTGGGTAAAAATAAGGAGCTGTTCGGCCTGACGAATCTGAGCATCGTGCAGTTTCTTTTGCGAACGACGGATGAGGAGGGGGAGCTGGTTTACCGCTCGGTGGCGGATATGCCGGATGCGTTGTGCCGGGAGATCCTGTTATCGTATGTGATTGCGGGGCGGCATGTGCGGGTGGATTTCCCGTATGAGGTGCAGGGTACGCTGGAAGGGGG
>JAIHZV010000247.1 GCA_022718015.1 Phascolarctobacterium sp.
TCATTCCAGCTGTTGATAAAAAATAGAATGCTGATTGCCAGCACCGACGGCTTAATCAAGGGCAAAACAACCTTGAACAAAACCTGATGCGGCTTGGCACCGTCGAGCACAGCAGCCTCCAGCAGCGGCTTGGGG
This sequence comes from Phascolarctobacterium sp., assembly GCA_022718015.1. Taxonomy (GTDB): domain Bacteria; phylum Bacillota; class Negativicutes; order Acidaminococcales; family Acidaminococcaceae; genus Phascolarctobacterium_A. The sequence continues at coordinate 136 of JAIHZV010000247.1, forward strand.
ATGCTGCGCATCGTCTGACGCATGAGGAAAATGCCCATGCCATCGACAAGGCCCGGCAGCATAACGCCATACGGCGTATCGAGCAGCCCCAGCTTGGACATCAGCAGATAGTTCGGCATAATCAATACGGTAATCGGAATAAAGAAGGTCAGCAGCATACCGTTAAACACTGCCTCCTTATATTTAAAGTTATAATAAACAAAGGCAAAGGCCGCCAATACGCTCGTCGCAGCCTTGCTGATAGTCACCACGCCGGCGATATAAAAGGTGTTCCAAATATAGGTCAGCAGAGGGAAGTTCTCCAGCACCGTCGTGTAGTTGGCAAACGTCGGCGGGAACGGCAGCGGATTCAGCGTCGATTCAAAAACCTGGTTCAAATCCTTCAGTGATGTCGACAGCATAAAGATAATCGGCCACAGCATCAGAAAAACTGCCAGCAGCAGCAGCACATGCCAATACCATTCGTCACGCAGCTTAGTTTTCATAGTACACCTTCTTTTCCAGATATTTGTTTTTCACAAAGAGGAAGGCCAGATAGCAGACCATCGTAATGACTGCATAGGCAGCACTCTCGCCGGCCTTGAAGAAGGTGAAGGCATATTGGTAGATGATATAGACAAGGTTGCTGCTGCCCTGGTCAGGGCCGCCCTGCGTCAGCATATTCACCGGCACCAGCACATACTGCAAACCAAAGACAACAGTAATTGTAAACACATAAATCGCCGTCGACGAGGTCATCGGCAGAATTATTTTTTTGAAAATAACCCAGTTCGAAGCATTCTCAAGCTTCGCTGCCTCAATCATCTCCTTCGGCACTGCCACCATCGCTGCCAGCATAACGATGAGATTATAGCCGAAAACCTTCCAGCCGATAATCGTACAGATGGCAAAAATAACGAGATAGTTTTCCTTAAACCAGCGCGGCGAAGCAATATCAAAGCCGCTCAGGATAATATTTATCGGTCCGGCCAGAGGATTATAAATCCACAAAAAGAGGATGCTCGCCACGGCCAGCGACAGCGTTGAGGGCAGAAACAGCGCACTGCGGTAGAACGCTGTCCATCTGTGCACCAGCTGCCCCAGCACGAAGGAATAAAGATATGGCAGCACAAAATTCAGCACCAGCATAATTGCTACAAACAACACCGTATTGAGCAAAATCTTGCCCAGCTCGGCAGAAGCAAAAATCGTGGTGAAGTTCGCCAGTCCTACGAATTTCTGCGTCGGACTAATCATATTCCAGGAAAAAACACTGAGATAAATATTCTGCAGCAGCGGCCAATAATAGAACAAAAGAAAGGGGATTGCCGCCGGCAGCAGATAAATAATTACTTGACGATTATTTTTAGACATGCTTGGCTCCTTTGATTAAAAAGAGCTGCCGCATTAGCGACAGCTCTTTGTCGTGTTCAGCTATTACAGTAATTTGTTAATCTTTTCGGCAGTCTGATGCAGTGCGTCCTGTGCGCTCAGCTTACCGCTCAGGATGATATCGCGTGCATCAATCAGGAGCTGCTCTGCCTGCAGGCCGTTAGCACCCGGGAAGCTTGCCCATTTGGTAACCTTGGTCATTTCCTGCAAAGCCATCTTGATGTTGGGGTTTTCGTCAGCCAGCTTTTTGAAGCCCTGCGGATCATCAGCTACACCCTTACGAGGCGGCAGATAACCGGTACCGGTGCTCCATTTTGCCAGGCTTTGCGGAGATTCCAGATATTTGATAAACTCAACAGCAGCCTTTTGCTTTTCAGCATCCTTAGAGAATACCATGAGGAAGTTGCCGCCAGCAGGAATCTTGGTCGGTTTGCTGCCGAAAGCAGGGAACGGAGCAGCCATAACTTTAAATTTAGCACCCTTTTCAAAGTTAGCACGTTTGCCTATGGTGGTGCAGACCATGCCCAGCTTGCCGCTCAAATAAGCCTGGAAGCCTTCCTCGTTGGTAGCATGCAGACCGCTGCCATTTTTAACCATGTCAGCAATCAGCTGATA
>JAIHZV010000248.1 GCA_022718015.1 Phascolarctobacterium sp.
CGCTGCCGCCGATTGGTATTATTCTGGTGCTGAGCTATTTCATGAACCGCGAAAAATATCAGCCGGGCGTGAAGGTAGAGCTGAAGCAGGTGGAGTGGGGCAGCGTTATCGGCGTTGTGGCCGGCGCTGTGGTTGCAAATCTGCTGCCGTATGGCATTGCTTCTATCAACGGCATGGCGGTGGCTGCTGTCTGCTATATCATCGGCAGCAAGTTGAGCAAATAAAAATTTATATCCGGGTATACAAAAAGAGCTGCACTTTTCAGTGCAGCTCGCATTTTTTTTGTAGCTTATTTTTCTACGCGACCGGGATAAGCCTTGAGTGCTTCGCCCAGGATATAGATAGCGCGTTCGAGGTCCTCGCTCTTGAGTACATAAGCCAGACGTGCTTCGTTTACGCCTGCGCCCGGGGTGTTGTAGAAGCCGTTGCCCGGTGCAAACATAACGGTTTCGCCGTCGATAGCAAAGTTTTCCAGAGTCCAGATAGCAAATTTTTCTGCATCGTCAACAGGCATGTTAACCATGATGTAGAAAGCGCCCTTCGGGTCGGAGGCCTTTACGCCGGGCAGCTTTTTGAGGGCTGCAACGATGGTGTCGCGGCGTTTTTTGTATTCCTTGTTTACGTCCTCCAAATAGCTTACCGGAGTTTCGTACAGACCGGCAGCGCCAACCTGCTCTAAAATCGGGCTGCACAGACGAGCCTGGCAGCATTTGATGATCTGCTTGCCCAGCTCTTTGTTTTTGCTGATGATGCAGCCGATGCGGGCACCGCAGGCACTGTAGCGTTTGGATACGGAGTCGATGATAATCAGGTTGTCATCAAGCTCAGGCATGGTGCCGAAGCTGCGATATGCGCCGTCATAAACGAATTCACGGTAAACCTCGTCGGCGATGAGTGCCAGGTCATGCTTGCGCACGATGCGGGAAATCATTTCCTGCTCTGCTTCGGTGTAAACAACGCCGGTCGGGTTGCCGGGGTTGGTCAGCAGGATTGCTTTAGTGTTCGGAGTGATGTGTTTTTCAATTTCTTCTTCGCTCGGCAGATGGTAGCCGTTGTCAACGCTGGTCGGAACGGCGTTGATTTTTGCACCGAATTCCTTGCAGAAGGTGGTGTAGTTAGCGTAGAACGGTTCGAAAACCATGATTTCGTCGCCGGGGTCGCACAGAGCCATAACAGCCATGATCAGTGCTTCACTGCCGCCGTTGGTTACGAAAATATCTTCAATGGCATAGTCCATGCCTTTTTCTGCATAATATTTTTGGATTGCTTTGAGCAGGAACATTTCGCCCTTGGAGTTGCTGTAGGCGATAACAGGAGCCTTATACTCACGGATGCTGTCCATGAATTGTGCCGGGGTGGCAATGTCGGGCTGACCGATGTTCAGATGATAAACCTTTTTGCCTGCTGCCTTTGCTGCGTCAGCATAGGGGGAAAGCTTACGGATAGGGGAAGCGGTCAGAGCTTGGATACGATTAGAGATTTTCATTATATAAAACTCCTTACTTTACAAAATTGTGCAGTCTGCGCTGCTGTTTTCTATTATAGCATAAAAAACTGCGGATTAGTATACGCGTGGAGATTAATACTGTATACAATTCGCGGCTGTTGCACTTGGAGCTTACAAAAATTTTCTTGAGGCAGTGCGCAGAAAAAAGAATGTGCAGCAGAATTTGACTTTTCCTGCTCTGCGAGATATAATATACAGGATATTATTATTTAAATTCTGTGAAGCGGAGTAGTAGTCGAAAGTAACTTGCAGAAAGCTGGCGGTCGATGCAAGCCAGCAGCTATGGCAGATGAACTCACCGTGAAGAAGCCGCAAGGAAATGTGCGGACGTGATGCTGCGTGAAGGCTAATTAAGTGGCGGCGTAGGCCGCAATCAGGGTGGTACCGCGAATTTTTTCGTCCCTGACCTTATTATTAAGGTCGGGGATTTTTTATTTTCGACCAAAACTCAGGAGGTAACAAAATGCTGCAAGAAAAGTATACTCCCCATGAGATTGAAGCTAAATGGCAAAAATACTGGGAAGAAAACAAAACATTTAAGGTAGAGAAAGACGATTCCAAACCGAAATCCTATGTACTGGAAATGTTCCCGTACCCGTCCGGCAA
>JAIHZV010000249.1 GCA_022718015.1 Phascolarctobacterium sp.
GTCTCCGGCAATGCTGTATGAGGAAATTGCCGGCAGTAAATATTTTGTTGATAAAACGGAGTTTATCAGCAGAGTAGCCGAGCGCATCGGTACAAGCAATAAGTATCTTTGCCTTACACGTCCGCGCCGCTTTGGCAAGACAGTCATGGCGAATATGCTGGGAGCCTTTTTCACTAAGAACGGTGATAGCAGGAGGCTGTTTGCTTCTTTAAAGGTTAGCAAGGATAAGCAGCTTATGCAGCAGATGAACCAATATAATGTGATTTATATTGACTTTAGCCGAGTAGGCGGTGACAGCAGCTCCTATACCGGTTATATAGAAAATATTATTGCCATCTTGAAAAACGATTTGCATAAGGCCTATCCGCAGGTTGATTATCGTCTTGGCGGCAACGTTTCGGAGGATTTGGAGCGCATCACGGCGGCGACAGGCGAGCGCTTTATCTTTATTTTTGATGAATGGGACGCTATTTTTCATACGTCGTTTATCACTGAGGAGGACAGAAAAAGCTATCTGCTCTTTTTGAAGGATTTGCTGAAGGACCGCGCTTATGTATATCTGGCGTATATGACAGGCGTTCTGCCTATTTCCAAATACACAAGCGGCTCAGAGCTTAATACGTTTGCCGAGTATAATATGGCAACAATGGTTATGTATAGCGATGTTTTTGGCTTTACGGATAGTGAGGTTGATGTGTTATTCGCTAAATATCTGCAGGCTACGGACAGGCCGCAGGTTACGCGTGAGGGCCTGCGCGTCTGGTATGACGGGTACCATACTGCTGCGGGAGAGCTGATGTATAATCCGCGCTCTGTGGTGCTGGCGCTGCAAAATAATCAGCTGTATAATTATTGGACAAGCTCCGGACCTTATGATGAAATTTTTTATTATATCAAAAACAATGTGCAGGCGGTGCGCGATGATTTGGCGCTGATGACCGCAGGCGAGAGGATTTCTGTGAGAATTCAGGAGTATGCGGCAATGCTGCTGGAGCTGAATACGAAGCAGCAGATTTTTTCGGCTATGGTTGTCTATGGTCTGCTGACCTATGATAACGGTCAGGTTTTTATTCCGAATAAGGAGCTCATGGATAAGTTTAATGAGCTGCTGCTGACTAAGGAATCTTTAGGCTATGTGCATCAGCTGGCGTTGAAGTCCGAGCTGATGCTGCAGGCTACTGTGCATGGCGATACAGAGACAATGAGCAGTATTTTGGCGTTTGCACATAATACCGAGACGCCGCTGCTTTCATATAATAATGAAACAGAGCTGTCCGCGATAGTTAATCTTGTTTATCTGGCTGCACGTGACAGATATTATGTGCAGCGAGAGGATAAGGCCGGGCTTGGCTATGTGGATTTTATTTTCTATCCTTACAACCAGCACGATGACTGCCTGATTCTGGAGCTGAAGGTTGACCATACGCCGGAGGAGGCTATTGCGCAGATTAAGCAAAAGCAGTACGCTTTGAAGTTTGCGGGCACCATGGGTGATGCGCATAAGCGTTATGACGGACGCATTCTTGCTGTCGGCATTGGTTATAATAAAAAGGACAAGCAGCATAGATGTAAGGTTGAGGTCTTAAAAGCTTAACAACAAAAACAAACCACGCTGTAGGGTTATGCGAAATGCATAGCCTTACGGCGTGGTTTTTGTTTATGCAATATATCAGCCTAAGCCGAGGGCCAGGCCGATGTGTCTGACGATGAAGGCGACGCACCAGGCTATCGCCAGCTCATAGACCATGAGGCAGAGCGTGCTGCTGTCCGAGTTCAGCTCGCGGCGGATGGTGGCCAGCGCTGCGACGCAGGGCGGATAGAGCAGGCAGAACACGAGGAAGGTGTAGGCTGTCAGCGGCGAGAACAGGCTCGCCAAATCAGGCGCACCGCCGCTGCCGACGGCGAGCACGGAAAGCGTACTGATGACAACCTCCTTCGCCGTTATGCCGCAGATAAGCGAGGTTGCCGCCTGCCAGCTGCCAAAGCCGAGCGGCGCAAAAATCGGTGCTGCCAGCTTGCCAAGCGTGGCAATAACGCTGGACGAAGCATCGACCATATAAAAGCGAGCGTCGAAGTTCTGCAAAAACCAGACGATGATGCTGACGATGAAGA
>JAIHZV010000250.1 GCA_022718015.1 Phascolarctobacterium sp.
GTTTCCTCTACTATACTTCTCACAGCTCGCTTTTCCCTCAGCTCTTAGCAGTTAGCATATGCAATTATTATAGCTTTATTTTACTCCAATTCTCAATAAAAAGCAAGTGCTTCACAAACTTTTCGTCTTTACTTACATTGTATACAATTTTTTCACATAAGCAAAAGCGGCCTTCCTTTCGGAAGACCGCCTTAGAATAAGCTTAGCTATATTATTTTGCACGCAATGCGCGATCAGTTTCTACACGCACAGCACGGCCAAACTCTTCATGAACCCAATCCCAACGGCTGGTCAGAGCTTCCGGGGTGGTCTTGTCGCTATAGATTCTGTGGGTGTAAGCTTTGCCGGTCAGCTTGTTGTAAGCTACAGCATAGCCACGCATATCGATTTGCAGCTTACGCTCTTCGCTGGAATCAATTACCTTGTCCTCCAGCTTGTCCAGCTGCATAGCAATAACGATGTCTACATCGCCGTCTTTAGCGATTTTTTCCAGAGTTGCAGCATCGGGAACCTTGTTGCCGATTTTTGCAGCGTCGATAACAGCGGTCAGCTTGTCATTTTCTACAACAACAAAGCCCTTCTTGCTGTTCAGCACGGACAGAGCGTTTTTGTAGAATACAGTATTAGCCAGCTCGTCGCCGCCTTCAACATTGTTAATCAGCGGCAGCAGTGCTACAGTTGCAGCCTCAGCAGCGCCAAAGCACGGCAGGCTGAAGCAGATTGCCATAACAGTCATCAATAATAAACGTAATGTCTTTTTCATTTCTATTCCTCCAGACGCATTACATAATGCAGAATATAGGTATATTTTAACATAAATCACACGAAAAAAACAGTGCTTCAGAAAATTTTTCTGACTGGAGAGTCAAGGATTTTCGATGATACAAAAAGCGGCCTCCCTTACGGGAGACCGCCCTTTATACGCGTATGTTATTTATTTAGTTCTTTCTAATGGTCAAATTAGAAGTTGATTTGGAAACGGTTCCAGATTACGCGGTTGGTTTTGTCGCTTTCTTTGCCTTCCAGATCAAAGTAGTCAACACTGTAAACCATGTTCTTAGCTACGGTATAGGTTGCACCTACAGCATAACCTTTGAAGCCTTCAGACAGAGTTGCAGACCAGTCGCCATCTTTCATGGTATGAGCTAAGAAAGTACCAACGCCTTGGTCATAGTATTTGCCCCAAACGCCCCAAGAGCCAACTTCACTAGCTTTAGCGCCTTTATAATCCAGACCAATTACGTAGCCGTCAGTATCTACATCTTTATAAGTAGATACGATATCTTCTTTATCGAGGTCAGAATTCAGATAGGTAGCGCTCAGAACAACATTCTTGTCGAATGCGTATTTTGCAGTTACGTTCCAAACAGCGTTATCTTCGCCTTCTTTTACGTTGGAATTTTTACCAACTGCTACACGCGTACCAGCCGCGGTACCAGTACCAGCTTCATACAGAGAATCTTTGAATGCATCATAGCCTGCGGACAGAGCCAGTTTGCCAACGTTGCCAGCTACGGAAGCACCATAGAAGCTGTCAAAGCCATAGTCAGTCGGTTGACCAGCATATGCAGTTACTTTAACATCTTTGCCATAGGAAGCAGAAACGAATTCAGCACTATCATCATACAGGTTGCCGTCAGCCAATACAATACCAGCTTTACCAGCTACAACTGCCAGACCGCCTACACGACCAGTTACATAAGCTTGGTTGAAAAGGGTGTCCTCATCGCCTTTATCGTTAGACAGGTCTTGGTTGTTTTCAATACGACCGGTGTAAGACCAGTCATCATTGATAGCGCCATTCACAAACAGACGGGTACGCAGACGGTTTTTAGCAACACCTTTGTCAGTAACCAGACTACCATCACGGTCAGCATATTCATAACGAATTTGACCGGTGATTTTTACGTTGTCAGCTTTTTTCTCGAGGTTAGCTACGCGAACACCCAGGTTGTCCAGTTCGTCAGCGAATTCAGCAGCCAGCTTGTCAACGTTAGCGCCTTTTGCCATAGCTTTTGCTACGATTTGAGCCATTTCATAACGAGTCATCAGTTTGTCGCCGCCGAAGGTAGCGTCGCCATAACCTTC
>JAIHZV010000016.1 GCA_022718015.1 Phascolarctobacterium sp.
TTCCAAGGTTTTTTGGAAGACTTCAGCCAAGCCTTTGGAATAGTCACTGGAGGAATCGTAGAAAATTGCTACGTTTTTAACCTTCAGAGTTTTGTCAGCAAATATTGCCATTACCTGACCTTGGAACGGGTCGATGAAGCAGGCACGGAATACAAAATCTTTGACCTTGCCATTTTCTACAGTAATGCTCGGTGCGGTAGCAGCCGGAGCAATTTGAGGAATCTTATTAGCAGTAGTGATAGGAGTAGAAGCATTTACGCAGCCGCTGGTTGCAGGTCCGACGATTGCAACTACCTTATCTTGAGTAATCAGCTTGGTTACAGCGTTGCCGGATTCAGCAGGCTCGGATTTGTTATCGCTTTCAACTACGTTGATTTTTTTACCGTTTACGCCGCCGTTTTTGTTCAGCTCATCAACAGCCAGCTTGAAGCCCTCGTTGATGGATTTACCATAGTTAGCAACGTTGCCTGTTAATTCGAAGGCTGCACCAACCTTAATAGTGTCGCCGGCATCAGCTTGTTTTTTCTCGCCGCCGCAGCCGGTGAGTAATGCGGCGCACATCAATGCAGCCATAGCCGCAGATGCGAATTTTTTCCATTTTTTCATTTTGAGTCTCCTCTTTCCCTTAAAAATAAAACCACAGCTCCGGGAGTGTTTCTAAGTACAACTACTAGCCCGGTAACTTTATGGCTCTCATTATATCTTCTACACTACACTTTTGTCAACGAAAATTTTCATTTTTATTGTATACATGAGAAACACACAGTTAAAGTGTTTCATTTTTACTGTTTCACTAAACCTCGTATTTAAATTACGTATTTTTGTCTATTGCATAAAAACTTCGACGTTTTTGTGTACTTGTAGCGTTGAGCGTTCTTATGGTGTATAATATTTTAGTAACACTATTTCACTTTCAAGAAAAAACAGGACTGCTTAAAACAGCAAAATGTTTTAAACAGTCCTCTGAGGTATCACTATGAATTTTATTGCTTTATTTTTTCTTTGCGTAAGAATGTTTCATTTCATCAACGCACATCGCATTGCTTATCTGCTGCAAAACTTCAGCCGCATTGCCGCCCAACGCCGCGCTAATCCTGACAAGCGCCAGATTGTTATCATAGACGGCAGCGCAACTATATTTCTTGTCTACTTTATCCTAGACGTAATTTTTCTATTCTACTGCATCTGGCTCATGCTGCATGATGCCACCTGGACGCCAGGCTTTTTGCTGCTCATCATCGCGGCAATGGAATCGCTCGCCATCCATGCACGCATCAGCGGCACCTACGACGAGGACAGCGAGGGCTTTGTTTATCCCCGCACCTGGTTCCGCTATCTGACCTTCGGTGAGAGCATGTTTATCTTATTAAGACTATTTGAAGGTATATGAAAATCAACCCCCTGCTAGAATCCAAATGATGATAGCAGGGGTGATTTTTTTATGGTATAATAATACTGCTGTGTCTCTAAACTGTCAGCAGTGAGGAGGTGTTGCTATGTTCCTTGAAACTATTTCATCTTTTTTATCCTCTGTTATGGCTAGTGTAGTTGGTTACTACCTATGCAAGTGGTTAGACAAGAGGTTCTAGCACACAGTTAGCCCAAATTGAAAAGCCCCGAGCTGGCACTCGGGGCTTTTCGTTTGCGTGTAGCTATGTCCACACTATTCATCTTTTGGTTGTCTTTATCATAACACGATTATCCGCTCTTGTCAAATTTTCTTTACAGCAACTTCTGCTCTTCCTCCGCCAGCGGATAGCCGGACTTGCCATTGGCAATATCCTTTGCGTAGCAGCGGCTTTCCTCACGTCCGTAGATGCTCGTAAGTAGCACGCCGTTATTATGCGCATCAGTAAGCAGCATAGAATAGCTCATCTCGCCGCCCATAGCGTCAAAGGCATCGTAACGCACCAGCTTGACGTTTTGCAGGCAACGCTGCACCTGCTCGTGCAGCTTGTCATGCTTTGCCTGCAAGGCTGCCAGCTCAGCCTGCGTTTCGTGCAGCGTGTTCAGCGTTGCTGTCAGCACCTCATCAATATTGGCTTCCTTACCCTCGGTAAAGAAGTCATATTTTTTTTGCAGAGCACTCATTTTGCTGCGCGTCGTAATGAACAGCACCAGCATAATAAGAAATAATACAACTACAGCCAGCAAAATCACGCCAAAAACGGCAAGATGCTGACCTATCATAACATTCAATTGGTCCATAAGTAAATTATTCTCCCCTCATATTGAGTCTTTCTTATATATCTCAGACATGCAGCCTGCGCGGTACAGAGCTCTGCGGCGCTGCCGCTGCCTGTCCCTGCTGAAGCACCTCATAAATACGCTCTAAGTCCTCAGCAGAATAATATTCTATCTGAATCGTGCCGCCCATGCGTCCCTGCTCGTCCTTTTTGGGAATAACCTTAACCTTCGTTCCCAAGAACTCCACCAGACGCTGCTCAAAGTCATGGCAGAAAACATCGTTTTCCGACGGCTCGCGCTTTACAGGCTTTTCCTGTGACTTCTCAGCTTTTTCTTCAATAAATTCGCGCACTACCTTGAGAGTTTTGCCCTCCTTCAGACGGCGTACAACCTCCTCAGTCATGCGTGCGCTCCAGCCGCCTTCGATAATAGCCTGCGCGACCTCGCACATCTGCTTGGCCTGCGGCAGACCTAAAAGCTGCTTGGCCTGTCCCATGGTAAGCCTGCCCTCAGAGATATGCTCCTGCACCTCCTGCGGCAGATTCAAAAGGCGCAGAATATTCGTCACTGCGCTGCGGCTGCGGCCAACCTTAGCGGCTGCCTGCTCCTGCGTCAGCGCAAACTCCTCCATCAGACGGCGTAAGCCCTGCGCTTCTTCAATCGGATTCAGGTCATGGCGCTGGATATTCTCCACCAGCGCAATCTCCATCATCTTCGCTTCATCGTAATCCTTGACAATGACAGGCACGGTCTTCAGGCCTGCCAGCGTTGCTGCACGTAGACGACGCTCACCGGCCACCAGCTCATAGCCCTTGCCCTTCGCACGCACGACGAGCGGCTGCACTACGCCGAACTCCTTGATAGAAGCGGCCAGCTCCTCCAGCTTTTCTTCATCAAACACGCGGCGCGGCTGATAAGGATTCGCAGTGATTTTTTTTATTAACACCTCTTCGGCAGCACTCTCTGCCTTCACAGGCTCCTGCGGTGCCTCGGGCACCGGACTCGGATTTTCGCCAAAAATTGCGCCCAGACCTTTGCCCAAGCCGCCCTTCTTACTCATCTTCAATCACCTCATCCGCCAATTCCATATACACCTGTGCGCCCTTGGATTTGCTGTCATAGTCGATAACAGGCTGTCCGTGGCTCGGAGCCTCGCTCAAGCGTACATTACGCGGAATAATCGTCTGATACATCTTCGTCTTGAAATATTTGCTGACCTCGTCTACAACCTCCTGCGACAGATTCGTGCGGCTGTCATACATAGTCATGAGCACGCCCTCCAGCTTCAGCGCCGGATTCAGGTTGCGCTGCACCAGCTGAATCGTATTCATAAGCATCGTCACGCCCTCCAGCGCGTAGAATTCGCACTGAATCGGAATGATGACCGAGCTTGCAGCCGTCAGGCCGTTAATCGTCAGCAGTCCCAAGGACGGCGGACAATCAATAATCACATAATCATAGTTATGCTTGACGCGTTCCAGCGAATTTTTCATACGTCCCTCGCGGTTCATCAGCGAAACAAGCTCAATCTCTGCGCCTGCCAGCTGAATCGTTGCCGGAACAATATCCAGTCCCTTATAGGCCGTATGCTTGATGACCTCCTGCATATTCACATCATCAATCAATACATCATATATACATTGCTTAATATCGCGTTTATCAAAGCCAAAGCCGCTGGTAGCATTCCCCTGCGGATCACTGTCTATTAAAAGCACCTTACGCTCCCTTGCAGCAAGGCACGCGGCCAGATTTACCGCTGTAGTAGTTTTGCCAACGCCGCCCTTCTGGTTGGCTATAGCAATCACCTTTACCAATTCGCTTCACCTCTAGTCATAATTTCTCTATTATATTTTAACACACTTTAGGCCGCGTGTGAAAGAAATTTTGTTAATGCTTGCGACACTCCGGACAATAGCCGTACCATTCCAGATTATGCCCCACGATAGAAAAGTCCGTCTGCTCTGCCAGCTTTTCTTCAAAATCAGCCATAGGACAGTGCTCTACCTCGATAACGCGATGACAGCGCAGGCAGATAAGGTGGTGCCTATGTCCCAAAGAATGCAGCGTAAAGCCATACTTACGCGAATTGCTCAGATAATTTCTTTCCGTCAGCCCCTTTTTGGTAAACATCTCCAAAATACGGTAAATCGTCGAAAAGTTTATCGTTTCCCCCTGCAGGCACAGCTGCTGAAAAATCTCCTCTGCCGTCAGCACGCCGTGGCTTGCCGCCAAAAGCTGCAGCACCAGCTGACGGTGACGCGTATTCTTCAGGCCATAACGGTGCAGATACTCACCATAGCTTTCCTGCGGCATATTTTTTGCCTCTTCCATATTCTCCGCTCCCTTTCTCAACGCACAGCACGCAACTGCCTATAGGCCAAAACCAGCAGCAGCAAAGCAACCGAAACGAGCGCTGTCACGCCGCCCGGCGCCGCACCGGCCATATAGGACACGCACAGACCGGCCACAATAGCAATAAAGCTCAGCAGCATTGCCGCCGCCATTGTCACCTTGAAGCCCTTCTCCAGCTGCAGCGCTGCCGCAACAGGCAGAGCAATCAGCGAGCTGATAACGAGAATGCCCACCACACGAATAGACACAGCAATCATCGCCGAAACGAGCAGCGAAAATATATAATTTATCAGCTTCGTCCTGACTCCGGCAATTCTGGCGCCGTCCTCATCGAAGGTCAGCAGCACCAGCTGCGGATATAAAAAGTACACTGTCAGCAGCGACATCACGCACAGCACTGCCACAGCGATAACATCCTCCTGCGTCACCGTCAGGATACTGCCGAACAAAAAGGCCTCCACATTCGTCCGCACCAGACCGCTGCTGATAATCGTAATCGCAATACCCACGGACAGCGACAAAATAATCACCAGAATCAGCTCTGCATAACGGCGGAAGCGCTGCCGCAAAAGCTCGATGAGCAAGCCGAACAGCGAAGTCACAGCAAACGCGCCTACAATCGGGTTCAGCTTCACCAAAAGGCCGACCGCCACGCCTGCCAGCGATGCGTGCGCCAGCGTATCGCCAATCATCGAATAGCGGCGCAGCACAAGGAACATGCCAATCATCGGGCAGACGAGCGAAATCATTATCGAAATCAGGAAAGCGTTCTGCATAAAGCTATATTCAAACATTTCAAGCATTCTCGCCACCTCCTGCATTATTCGCTACATATTCTGCTACATAATCCTGCGGTGAGCAGAAATGACCGCCGCCATTGGCAACATGATACATCTTATCAACATAATGCGCAGCAAAATTCAGGTTATGCTCCACCGTAATAATCGTCAAGCCATCCGTATGCAGCTTCTTCATGAAGCGATACAGCTCCTGCTGGCTTTTGAGGTCGATACCGGTCGACGGCTCATCAAAAATCAGCAAATCAGGCGCACCCAAAAGCGCACGCGCAATCATTACCTTCTGGCACTGGCCGCCGCTCAGCGTACCGATAAGGCGGTCGCGCAGCTCATAAACGTTCATCTGCTCGAGACAGCGGCGCACAGCGTCCTTATCTGTCACGCCGACCACGCGGCGGTAGCACTCCATGCCCTCGGCAACAGTCAGCGGAAACTGGCTGTTGAGCGTTTCAAAGCGCTGCGGCACGTAGCCAATGCGGCGGAACGTGTTCGTCACCCTGCCGCTTGCAGGCTCAAGCAGCCCTAAAAGTAATTTGAGCAGCGTGCTTTTGCCGCTGCCGTTCTCGCCCACGATAGCGACATATTCGCCGTCGTTGACCTGCATATTGATATTCTTGAGCAGCTCACTGCCTACATCATAAGAAAAATTTACCTGCTCCAGCTTAATCATGTCTATCTCCTCACTATTTACATACCCAAAACATAAAATTATAAGCTTATCGACTACATATTATAGCTTTATCCAGATGAAAATGCAAGTCGTTTGCATTTCCCTTGACAACAGCGCGAGCGAGTGCTATGATAATTTTTGCGTAGTAAACGCAAACCATTCGCATTTATTTACAAGGAGATACAAAATGTCTAAGCATAAAAATTTCATCAATATACTTATTGCAATCACACTGCTCTGCACAAGTCTGCTCGCAGGCTGCGGCAGCGAAGAAAAAGCAGCGCCAGCAGGCAAAACCAGTGTTGTTGTCAGCTTCAACGCTATGAAGGAACTGGTGCAGGCGGTCGGACAGGACAAGGTCGCTATCACGACGCTCATTCCTGACGGCACGGAGCCGCACGACTTTCAGCCTACGCCTAAGGATATGAAGGCCCTGCATAAGGCCGCTCTCTTCGTCTATAACGGCGCCGGCATGGAAAGCTGGACGGATACGGCCATCAAGGCAGCCAGCAACGAAAAGCTGCAGGTTCTTGAAGCAAGCAAGGGCATTGCGCTTATCGAGCTGGACGACCCGGACGAAATCAAGGAGCATGGGCAATATGACCCGCACACATGGCTGAGCCTCGCCAACGCGCAGGTGGAGGTAAAAAACATTGCTGACGCCCTGTCTGCTGTTGACCCCAAGAACAAGGATTTCTACCAAAAGAACGCCCAAAGCTATAATAAGCAGCTCGCAGAGCTGCTCGCCAAATACCAGGGCAAATTCGCCCGGCTGCCGCAGAAAAACTTCGTCACCGGACATGCCGCCTTTGCTTATCTGTGCCGTGACCTCGGCCTGACGCAAAGCAGCGTCGAGGACGTTTTCGCCAGCGGTGAGCCGAGTGCGCAAAGTCTGGCGCAGCTGGCAGAGTTCTGCAAGGAGAAGAACGTTAAAACAATCTTCGTCGAAGACACTGTAAGCCCCAAAACCTCACTGACGCTGGCCAAAGAGGTCGGCGCAGGCACGCAGCCCATCCACACGCTCGAAAGCAGCGCAGGCACGCTAACCTATCTGCAGCGCATGGAGGAAAATTTAGAGGCTATTTATAAGAGTATGAAGTAGTAATTTCTAACTCCATAGTTCCACACAAACAAGCGCAGCAGGCCTCGCCTGCTGCGCTCTTTGTTATTATTCTTCGCTCTACAACTTCTTCATAACCTCAGCAAATTCGTCCAGCGTATACGCTCCATCATGCTGGAAGTCTTTTTTCGCAAAGACCATCATATAGCGATAATCCCTGCCTGCGGCCTCCTGCCACTTGCGTCCCAAAAGCAGCTTCATCTCGCTGTCATCGTTAGCCAGATGGTCGCCCTTTGCTTCGACAAGCACAACCTTTCCGCTTTTCGTCAGCACCAGAAAATCAGGATAATGCTTAATAAAACCGTTGATGCAAAATCCCTGACGTTCAATAATCCTGTGCCACCAAAGTACATTTTCCTGTCCGATGATGATATCCAGCACCTTGCGCTCATATTCGTTCATATCGTTTTTTTCTGCTTCATATAGAGCCTTCGGCAGCGAATCCGTAGCATCAAGAGGCGTGATAAACGCAGGCAGCTCATAGCGTTCGCAACACTCTATCTGTCCTGCGTCAAAAAGCTGCATGAACTTTTTCTGCTTATAGGCTTCTGCCAAAGTATCAATTTTATCCTGAATTTTTTTCGCATAAGTCTCCTTAGACGTTAGCATTGTGACTAAATCATCGCTATGCAATCCGTCGACCACGCGGCGGACATAGGCTTTAATATCGCTGCTTTCATAAGCATTCTTTTTATTAATAACTGCGCAAATCGCCTCAATGCACGTTGCTATCTGCCTTTCCTGCGGCAGGCTTTCCAAGTAAGCACGCAACTTTTCTTTATCTCCGCTTGTCACCATGCGATACTGCGGCACAGCTTCTCCGCTCTTGGCGATATCCACTGCGTACATCTCGCTGGCTACCAGTTTAAAATTCACGTTAGCGTCCTGACCTGAAAGCCGGAATCCCTCTAAAAGATGTTCTGGTTCCAGATAATCATACTCACAAGCGTCATCCTCAAAAAGTCCCAGAGTTTCGCCTAAGCCGTCCTTGATACAGAACTTTGGCAGCCGCAATTTTTGCGCCGTCTCCTGATTCTCTGCCTTAATCTGATATCTGTGCTGCATCTCGGCCTCCGCTCCTCCCATGAAATCATCTGCTTCATTAGCGTTCGTATAGCTTTCTGTCTGCTGCTGTGCCTGTTGCTCCATCTCGTCCAGCCCTTTGTTTGCTTCCTGCGGTCTGTCCACCTGCTCTTTGATATGCTCAGGCTCTATATCAGCAAAGCCTTCTTCGTCCTCTGCCGTCGGAATATCTTCTTCCGTAAACAGCGTTTCCTGCTCCACCTGCGGCTGCTCCGTCGCCACGAGCGCCTTTTCATCGCTGATGCGGTAATCCCTTCGACTGAAGCCTGCGCCATTGAGTCCTTTGACAATGCTGTCTAAGGTATGACGGAAGTCATTAGAACAGCTCAGCACGTAGGACGAATTAAGCAGAAAATGCTGATGCTGCCTTGTATAAGGCTGGCGCAGCACGCGGCCTAAAATCTGCTCCACATCAACAGCAGAGGTTTTGTTGGCCAGCGATGCGAGAATATAAGCAAAGGGGCAGTCCCACCCCTCCTTCAAGGCATTTACTGTAATAATATAACGCACCTCGCACGCTCTGCTCAACAGGTCGACATTTTTTAAATCATTCTTTTCGCTCGTTTTTATTGCTATCTGTTCTTCCGGAATACCGATTTTCAGCAGAATATCTTTGATTTTGTCGAAGGTTGTGTTATCCTCATTATTTTTAGGCTGTGCCTGAAAGAGAACTATGGGACGAATATAATTTCCTGTCAGCTCCTCCTCCAGCGCCTTCTGTTCCAAGCGTCCGCGCAGCTGAATAGCATCCGCAATAACGCTTTCACGACTGCTGCGCTTATAGACGATGACTGGCAGCTTGACCATGTTTTCCTTTTTCAGCTCTCGTGCATCTACATAAGAAACTACGTTACTGCTCGTTTTCGGCGTCGCCGTCAGCTCCAAAATAAAGGATGGATAAATATTATTGAGCATTTCCACGCTTAGCTCTGAAGTTGCGTTATGACTTTCATCGACAATCGTCACAGGCCGCAGATGGCGCAAAACCTGAATAAGTGCTGTTTCCGGCGTATCCTGCAGCAAGATGGCATCATTTTTATAATAAGCAGCAAAATCTGCCAGATTGCTGTTTTCCTGATACAGCTTTCGCGTATCTCTGCGTCTGGAATTGATGCGCAGGGAATCAAAGCTCAACACGCAGATGGTCAGCATACTCTGTACTATGTCAACGGAAAAGCCTTGTCCGCTGAGCAGCATGTCTTTGCTGAGCACCTGCACTCTTCCGCCAAAGTCTCTGTCCAAGGCCTGTTTATAAGGGTGGTCCGGGTTAGCAAGATTTTTTAAGGTCTGGTCCAAAATCGGGTCAGAAGGCACAAGCCAAACGACGAATTTTGGTTTTTCCTGCGGCATAGAGGCGAAAATGTGCTTTAAGGCGCTGCAGGCAAGAAAGGTTTTGCCGCCGCCCGTGGGTACCTTCATGCAAACATCGGGCACCTCGGCCACATTGTCCTTATAGGCAGGTGCACCGCCAGCGCCAACGCTGATATCCTTAGCCTGCCAATAGCTTTGCCAGCTTTCCGCAAGGCTGCCTGCGTTTTGCAGACAGTGCAGATAGCTTTGCCAGCTTTCCGCAAGGCTGCCTGCGTTTTGCAGACAGTGCAGATAGCTTTGCAGGTCTGCTATAACTTTTTTCTGGTAATTTTTCAGTTCCATCGTTTCACCCTCACAGCCTTGCTATATCCCGCGGTATTTTTTTGAACGTGATGTGATATTTTTCCAGCTCATGTTCAGAAAGCACGCAGGTATCGGCGTAAATCACGTAGGCTTCTGCTCTCGTTCTTATCGTACGCAAAAAGGCACGGTTTAAGGTTGTGCTGGCCTGCTTTTCGTAGTTGAAGTAGTAGGCAGCGCCATGATGCACGCCGAGCAGCATCGGCTCTGCCGCCGAAGCGTCCGGCAGCGCCTGCCGCGTTTCCATGTAATAGATGTATTCGCGGATTTTTTCCGTGCTCACTGCTTCGTTGAGCTGTTCGTCGATTAACAGCGGCTCGCCCAGCTCGTAGAAGCTGAAACTGCCGCCCGTGCCTGCCACTGCTTTTTTACCTTTGCCATAGCCATTGATAACACGCTTAACGCGCTCAGCTGTAATCGTATCAGCGTAATCCATCATTTCTACGCAGATAAATTTGCGGTTGCCACCGTCGGTCTTGTTCATGTTCAGCACTGCGTGCGCTGTTGTACCACTGCCAGCGAAAGAGTCGAGAACAATAGAATCTTTATCTGTAGCGATAGTTAATATAAACTGCAACAGACGTGTAGGCTTAGGAGTATCAAATTGTGCTTTTCCATCAAACAAAGCCTTCATTTCCTTTTTCGCTTCATCTGTATGTCCAGTTTCTGTAAAAGCCCAAAAATTAGATGGTACTTTTCCACCTACATTATCTAAATATGTTTTTCTACGAATACCACCATTACCACCTTGTCCGAAATAAAAACTAGGCCACTGCCCCCTTTCATAAACAGCATTAGCAATCTTTGCCGATTCTTCCAAGGAATCTACAAGCATAATTCCCTGTACGCCTTTTTTTACATCATCATCGGAAACTCCACAAATTAAAGCTCTTTTATGAATATCATCTATATCTTTCAATTCATATTTTCCCCAACCACACATAATTTCATACATTTGGTCTTGTCCTAACGACCAACAACGACCATTAGACGGATATATTAAATTACCATTGAACGGATTCTGAATGGCATAAACCATACCTTGATGCGTAGCAGCACCAGGAGCAAAAGCATCTGTACTTTTCCAAGCAGAGAAATCATTATCTGGATTTGAGTATCTTGCATTCATTTCTGCTGTCCTAGGTAATTTATTCGGATTCCAATTACTCTGCTTACTATAAATCAACACATGCTCTACTTCGCTAACAATACCTTTAGAATCATTACGTGTTGAATAGGTTCTCTGCCACGAAGAATTGGCAACAAAGCAATTCGCCCCAAAAATCTCATCACAAATAAGCTTCAAATTCGCCTGCTCATTATCATCAATGCTGATAAAAATAACTCCGCCCTCTGCGAGCAGTCTCTGCAACAATTTAAGGCGCGGATACATCATGCACAGCCACTTATCATGGCGCGACAAGTCCTCTCCCTCTTTGCCCACAACCTGATGCAGCCAGCGCTGCATCTGCGGGTCATTGACGTTATCGTTGTACACCCAGCTTTCGTTGCCCGTGTTGTAAGGCGGGTCGATGTAAATACACTTAATCTTCCCTTCATACTTGGGCAAGAGCGACTTGAGCGCCAAAAGATTGTCGCCGTGAATAATCATATTCTCGCTGCCGTTATCCTCGGCGTGACATCCCACTGCGTCAAAGCTGTACTGCCTTTCCAGCACATGAAAGGGCACCTCTAAATGGTGGTTCACCACCTTATCTTTTCCTATCCAATTTAAAGTTGGCATAAATTTCCCTCCGCTGATTCGTCTACTCGTCTACTGATTCGTCTACTCGTCTACTGATTTGTCTACTCGTCTACTGATTCGTCTACTTGTCTACTGATTCGTCTACTTGTCTACTGATTCGTCTACTTGTCTACTGATTCGTCTACTTG
>JAIHZV010000251.1 GCA_022718015.1 Phascolarctobacterium sp.
CGCCATGACCTGATGCCCCAGCTGTGAAAGCTGCATAGCGATATGCCGTCCAAAATGGCCTGCTCCAATCAGTAAAACATTTTTCATAGGATATCAACTCCTTTTATCCAATAGTGATTTTTTCCAGCGGCAGTTTTGTATTAATGATTTTTTTGCTGGATAATGCTGCATACATGAGCGTAAGACTGCCAACTCTGCCAAGATACATTAGTAAAATCAGGATTAGTTGCGAGGGAATATGCAGCTGCGGTGTTATTCCCAGTGTCAGTCCTACTGTTCCCAAGGCTGAAGCCGTTTCATATAAGCAGGATGACAGTGGCAGATTCTCGTAGGCACTGATAAAAAGTCCTCCCCAAAAAAATAATGCAAAATAGATGGTTAAGATGGCCGATGTAATCTTGACTGTATTATCATCGACTCTGCGCTCAAAAAAATGAGCGCTATCCTGCTGGCGACAGGTCGCAGCGGCATTGGCAAGCAAAACAGCCAGCGTTGTTGTTTTCATGCCACCGGCAGTAGAGCTTGGAGAACCGCCAATCAGCATCAAAAAAGTCATAATGCCCTGCGACGAAGCTGACAGCTCAGATAAATTTACCGTGTTGAAGCCCGCTGTTCTCGTTGTGACCGACTGGAATAGAGCTGCCTGAATACGCGCTTCAAAGGGAATGGCTGCAAAATCAATAAAGAAGAAAAAAATTGCCGGCAAGATAATCAGAAGCAACGTCGAGATAAGGATTACTTTACTCTGCATTCGATAGCGTCGGAAGAGCAGCTTGTTTTCCCAAATGTCTTCCCACGTCAAAAAACCGATACCGCCGATTATGATAAGCAGCATAATCGTTATATTTATTATAGGGTTCTGAGCGTAACCTGTAAGGGAGGGGTACAGGTTGTCAGCCGTTCCCAGGATATCGAAGCCTGCGTTACAAAAGGCCGATATGGAATGAAATACTGCCAGCCAAACACCTTGCCAGCCATAGTCGCGGCAGAACACCGGAAGCATAACAAGTGTGCCGAGCAGTTCAATCAAAAATGTCCCCCACAGGATAAACTTCGTCAGCCGCACGATACCGCCCACATTTGGTGCTGATAGCGCGTCCTGCATGGTGCTGCGCTGCATCAAAGAAATTTTTCGTCTGGACAAAAGGGCAAATGATGCCGCAACAGTGACAACACCAAGACCACCAATCTGTATCAGCGTCAGAATAATTGTCTGACCAAAGGCTGACCAGTAGCTGCCTGTATCATGCAGCACAAGACCTGTTACACAGACTGCGGAGGTTGCGGTAAACAGCGCTTCATTAAACGGCGTTACACAGCGTGCTGTCGTAGAAATTGGCAGCATTAGCAGTAAGGCACCCAACAGAATAACTCCTGCAAAACCTAATATGATAATTTGAAAAGACGAAAGCTGAAATCTTCTACCGATTATTTCTTCCGACATAATTACACCTTCTTGCTGATTTGTTTATGCATTCATTATGCTTATTTTAGCCACACAATGTATATCGTGCTTTATTGAGCAGCGTTTTGCTCATTTCTATCATAGCATTTTTTTGGTGTAGATTTGGTAAAGAAACGACTATACTGTGATATTATCCTGTGAATAAATCTTGAAGTGCTTTTGCTCGTGAAGTATAATGAGGTTGTAAAAAAGAGGAGAAGTATCATGAAGAATCAACAACAAAAGGATATTCTGTTTTCTGTTCTTGTATTTTTCAGCGTTTTTGCCATTAATCTTCTAATCCGGAAGCTCTTCACAACGCAAACGCTGGTTCCTATGATCTTTGTATTCGGCGTTTTTCTGATATCGCTGAAAACAAATGGGTATTGCTATGGTATTATTTCGGCTGTTTTAAGTGTATTTGCCGTGAATTTTGCCTTTACTTATCCCTATTATACGTTAGACTTTTCCGTAGAAGAAGGCATCTTGTCTGCCATAATTATGCTGATCGTTGCCGTTTCTACCAGTACGTTGAATATTCGGATACGTGATCAGGAGAATTTACGGGCAGAAAGCGAAAAGGAAAGAATGCGAGGCAATCTGCTTCGGGCAATTTCTCATGATTTGCGTACACC
>JAIHZV010000252.1 GCA_022718015.1 Phascolarctobacterium sp.
TCCAGAACCTTATCACCAATCTTTTCCAGCTCGCTGTTGCCTTGGCTAACAGTTGCATGGTCCAGAGGAACAGCCAAAAGCGCTGCATTGTTGTACGGTTGGATAACATTTACTACTTCCAGCTCGCTGCCAAAATTTTCGCCAATTTCTACAGCGGAGTTCAGAGCTCTCCAGGAGCCTTCGCTGCCATCCACAGGAACAAGAATTTTTTTAAACATTATAAAGCACCTCCACAGCAAATATTGCTTGATAGTTTTTAATTCAAGAAGAACAATACTTCTTTACTCTAACTATTCTACATTATAGGCAAAATTCCTGCTAAATTTATGCACGACCGCGATTTTTTCTTCTTTCGTGAATACGCGCAGATTTTTTGCTGAATTTTTTCGGCTCATCTGCCAATCTTGCCATCTCCAGAGGATTCTTCTCCTCCTGTGCAGCAAAATTTTCGCCCTTAACGAAGCGATAATAAATAGCTACAGCAGCAATCAAAATCAGCGGCACACTGCCTACCATGTAGCGGTACTCGCCGGAAGCAATCGTAATAAAGTCAAAGATAACGATGCAGGCAGGCACCAGCAGAATCTGGCTCATGCGGGCAAACATGCCCTCCTTACCCATAAAGCGTACCACCATGCCATAAGCCAGAAAAGCTACGGCAAAGGATACAAAGGACATAAATACTAAAAACGCGAAAAACTCAAAGTTCATCTAACGAACTCCCTCCTTATTTATTTTCTGTAGCACGCCTGCCAATGACACGCGCTGCCCAGACACCGCTGGCACTGGCCTGCGACAAGCCACGCGTAATGCCTGCGCCATCGCCAACAGCGAACATATTCGGCACCTTCGTTTCCAGATTGCTGTCCAGCTCGAGGCGTGCGCTGTAGAACTTCACCTCAACGCCATACAGCAGCGTATCAGCATTCGCCATGCCTGGAGCAATCTTATCGAGTGCGTAAATCATTTCAATGATATCATCTAAATGGCGTTTAGGCAAGACCAAGCTTAAATCTCCCGGCGTTGCCGACAGCGTCGGCTTGCAGAAGCTCTTGAGCATGCGCTTCTCATTCGTGCGGCGGCCCTTGACCAAATCGCCAAAGCGCTGCACGAGCACGCCGCCGCCAAGCATGTTAGAGAACGAGGCAATGCGCTTGCCATATTGCAGCGGCTCATGGAACGGCTCCGTGAACTTGCTGCTGACGAGCAGCGCAAAGTTTGTATTCTTGCTGTGCAGCTTCGGGTCGCGAAAGCTGTGGCCATTAACGGTGATAATGCCGTCCGTATTTTCTGCCACAACATAGCCATACGGGTTCATGCAAAAGGTACGCACCACATCATTATACAGCTGTGTGCGGTACAAAATTTTTGCTTCGTAAACCTCATCCGTAATATGCTTGAAGACCTCGGCAGGCACCTCCACACGCACGCCGATATCTACCTGATTATTGATAAAATCAAGGTCCATCTTGCGGCACTGCTCCGTATACCATTCTGCACCGGCACGTCCTGGTGCAGCAATCAGATAACGGCAGGCAATATTCTCGCCCTTGTTCAGCTCCAGACGGAACGAGCCGTCCTCCTCACGGCAGATTTCTTCAACAGCAGTATTACAGCGAATTTCAATCTTGTCCTGCAAGAACTTATGAATATTCTCCATGATAATCAGATTATTTTCTGTACCCAGATGGCGCACCTTGGCGTTCAGCAGATGCAGGTCATATTTCAGTGCCTGAATACCTATCTTGCTGTTCTTCGTCGTGAAATATTCGCCGGGAGCACCGTGACGGCAGTTCAGCTCATCGACATAATCAATAAGCTCAATAACCTTATCCTCCGGCAGATACTCGTTCAGCCAGCCGCCAAACTCCGTCGTAAAATTATACTTGCCGTCAGAAAAAGCACCGGCGCCGCCAAAGCCGCGCATAATGCTGCACGGATTGCAGTTGATGCAGTGGTCAACCTTCTTCGCAGCCAGCGGGCAGAAGCGCTTTTCAATCGCATTGCCGGCCTCCAGCATCACAACCTTCAGCTGCGGATATTTCAGCACAAACTCATAGGC
>JAIHZV010000017.1 GCA_022718015.1 Phascolarctobacterium sp.
AGGCAGATGCTGTAAGCATACAGGTTTTGGAAGAGGATGGTTGCCCAGGTCCATTTCTTGCTGTTCATTTCCTGGCTCATCGTGGAGATGGCCGCCAGACAAGGAGAATCGAGCAGGTTGAAGACCAGGAAGGTGAAGGCAGCTACAGCGTTCGGGAAGAAGGCCATAACAGCATTCCACAGGTCAGGCTCATCCTCAGCCGCATCAGCAAGGCCTGCCAGAATAGCCATTGTGCTGACGATGGATTCCTTAGCAACAAAGCCGGAGAAGGCTGCTGCCACTGCCTGCCAGCTGTCGAAGCCCAGGGGAGCAAAGATAGGAGCAAGACCGTTACCAATGTAAGCAACAAAGCTTTTTTCTGTATCAACCAAAGCGATAGAGCCCTCGTCGATACCATAGCTTGCCAGGAACCACATAACTACGCAGCACAGGAAGATGATGGTACCAGCTTTTTTCAAGAAGCCGGATACGCGCTCCCAGGTATGCAGCAGAACGTTTTTAGCAGCAGGCAGATGGTACGGCGGCAGCTCCATAACGAACGGAGCCGGATCACCGGCGAACAGCTCAGTCTTTTTCAGAATGATGCAGGCGGTGATGACAGCGAAGAAGCCAACAAAGTACATAATCGGTGCCATATACCAGTCGCCGCCCATGATAGCGCCGGAAAGCAAGGCAATAACAGGAAGCTTAGCGCCGCAGGGAATGAAGGTCGTGGTCATGATGGTCAGACGACGGTCCTTTTCATTTTCAATAGTACGGCTGGCCATAATGCCAGGAACGCCGCAGCCGGAGGAAATCAGCAGAGGAATGAAGCTCTTGCCGCTCATGCCGAACTGACGGAAGAAACGGTCCATGATGAAGGCTACGCGAGCCATATAGCCGCAATCCTCAAGGAAGCTCAGCATCAGGAAAACTATCGCCATCTGCGGAGCGAAGCCAATCGGTGCGCCAATGCCGCCGATGATGCCATCAACAACAAGGGATACCAGCCAATCCTCACATTCAGCAGCCTCCATGTGCTCCTGCACCCAAGGCTGAATCCATTCACCGAACAGCGTATCATTCGTGAAATCCGTTACGATAGTACCCACAGTATCGACCGCGATGTAGTAAACAAGGAACATAACGATAGCAAAAATCGGCAGAGCCAGGAAACGGTTCGTAACAATGCTGTCGATTTTATCAGAGATTGTCAGGCCGGTCTGGCCTTTAACAACTGCCTTGCTCATCAGCTCGCCAATGTAGTTATAACGCTCATTGGTAATAATGCTTTCAGAATCATCGTCCATAGCTTCCTCGCAGGCAGCGATGATTTCTTCAATCTTCGCTTGCTCGCCTTCACTTAGGCCAAGGGCAGCAGCAATTTTCTGGTCACGCTCAAACAGCTTAACCAGCAGCCAGCGCTCGCTTGCGCCGTGCACCTTGTTGCCAGCCTCGCGTGCAATAGCGGTCAGTGCAGCCTCAACCTCGCTGCTGAAGCGCATATATTTCGGAGCAGCGCTACCAACAGCACTGATAGCCTTTTCTGCAGCCTCGCCGGTGCCTTCGCCCTGCAGCGCAGAGGTTTCTACGATAGCACAGCCCAGCTCAGCAGACAGCTTCTTAGTATCAATCTTATCACCATTCTTGCGAACGATATCAATCATGTTCAAGGCGATGGTTACAGGATAGCCCATTTCCATAACCTGCGTAGTCAGATACAGGTTACGTTCGATGTTAGAGCCATCGACCAGATTCAGCACGCCGTCAACATCATTCTCCAGCAGATAGTTGCGGGATACAACCTCCTCCAGAGTGTACGGAGACAGAGAATAAATACCGGGCAGATCAGTGATAATTACATCATCATGACCTTTCAGGCCGCCTTCTTTTTTCTCTACAGTTACGCCAGGCCAGTTGCCAACATACTGGTTGGAACCGGTCAAATCATTAAACATTGTTGTTTTGCCACAGTTAGGGTTACCAATCAGGGCAATCTTTATTTGCTTCATCTTCGTCCTCCACTTATTCTACAACGATATGCTCAGCTTCGCCGTTACGCAGCGTCAGCTCATAGCCGCGCACCGTAACCTCAACCGGGTCGCCAAGCGGTGCAACCTTGCGTACAAACACGCTCACACCCTTGGTCACGCCCATATCCATAATGCGTCTTTTTACTGCACCCTCACCAACGAGCTTGGTAACGGTGACGGTTTCGCCAACAGGAACATCCTTTAATGTTTTCATAATACCCTCCAATTGCATCAGATAAATATTTTGGCTGCCATCTGCTTGCTTAAAGCAATACGGGCATCCTTAACATTGACGATGAGATTACCGTCAATCTCGGAAATAACAGTTACAGCTGAGCCTTCAACAAAGCCCAGATTTGCCAGAAAACGTCTTGTTTCGTCTTTGCCATGTACAGCACTGATTTTGTTAGTCTCGCCACGACGGGCCATCAATAAAGGCATCATTTTTCCCTCCAAAAAAATGTTAGCAGATACTAACTTTATACGATTTTTAAACAGTTAGGCATTCCTAACCGCTAGAGAAAGTTTACGCCAGCTATAAATTTTTGTCAAGTATTTTTTTGAAATTCCTAGGCTAATTTACAAAAATAGTTAGCGTAGGCTGTCAAGTTTACAAAAAATTTGGGCTGACCATTTAGTCAGCCCAAAGAAACTGCCGTTTCACGTTAGTCTTAACATTTTCAAGAAAGATCCTGGCAAAAGCCCCTCTCTCCTGTTAGATTTTTTTGTAAAGGATACGAATAGAATTCAGTACGCACAGCAGCGACACGCCGGTGTCCGCGAAAACTGCTGCCCACATGGAGGCATAACCCATGAGGCCGGCAATCATGATGACAACCTTCACTGCCAACGCGAAGATTACGTTCTGCCAAGCTATAGCTCCGGTTGCACGCGCAATCGCAATAGCCTGCGGAATAGCCTTCACTTCGGAGTTCATGAAAACAACATCTGCCGCTTCAATTGCAGCGTCAGCACCGCTGCCCATAGCAGCGCCGGCATCCGCACCAGCCAGAACCGGCGCATCATTGATGCCGTCGCCAACGAACATAACCGGGCCGTACTTATTGCGCAGCATATTCAGCTCGCTGAGCTTATCCTGCGGCAGCAGCTGAGCACGCACCTCGTCGATGCCTGCAGCCTTCGCCACAGCCTGTGCTTCCTTCTGCGCATCGCCGGTCAGCATAGCCGTAACCAGACCTTGCTTCTTCAGGGAAGCAATGGCCTCCTTGGCATCCTCCTTCAGCGTATCATTAATCAGCAGCTGTCCCATATACAGGCCATTGTCTGCAACAAGCACCTCACTGCCGCTTTCGGTCGGCACATAGCCGCCATATTCTACATTAAAGCGCTCCAGAAGCTTTGTATTGCCGCACAGCACCTTGCGTTCGCCAAAGCTTGCAACCAAGCCTTCGCCGGCAATTTCTTCAAATTTATCAGGACGCACCAGCTCAATATTTTTAGCCTTCGCCGCCTCTACGATGCTCACAGCAATCGGATGGGTAGAAACAAGCTCTGCACTAGCGCACAGACGCAGCAGCTCATCCTCGCTCATGCCTTCAGCAGCATTAACCTTTTGCAGCACAAAGTTGCCCTTCGTAACCGTACCGGTTTTATCCATAACTACAGCAGCAATGTTTTTCAGTGCCTCCATAGCTACGCCGCCCTTGAAGAGAATGCCATACTTGGAGCCTGCGCCAATGCCGGAGAAGAATGCCAGCGGTACGCTCAGTACCAGTGCGCACGGACAGCTGATAACGAGGAAGGTCAGCGCAGTGTAAATCCATTTATTCCAGTCGCCGGTAATCAGGGACGGAATCACAGCAGTCAGCACTGCGGCAGCAACAACGAACGGAGTATAGATACGTGCAAAGCGGGTAATAAAGCGGTCAATGGTCGGCTTGCTAGCAGCAGCATTTTCTACGCTGTCCAGAATACGCGTTACCATGGACTCCTCAAGCACCTTCTCAACACGAATTTTCAGCATACCAGAGGTATTTACGCAGCCGGAAACAACCTCATCGCCATATTGGCGCTTCACAGGTACAGGCTCACCCGTTACCGGAGATGTATCAACAAGGCTTACGCCATCAATAACAACGCCGTCCAAAGGAATACGGTCGCCTACGCGCACCAGCAAAATATCGCCTACATGAGCATCAGCAGCAGGAATAACCTTCACCTCTTCGCCCACCAGCAGGTTGACAACCTCAGGACGCAGGTCGACAGCATCCATAATCTGTCCGCGGCTCTTTTCTACGGCACGCTGCTCAAAATATTCGCCTACGCGATAGAAGAACATAACGCCAACAGCCTCTTCCCATGCTTGGATAGCAAACGCACCAAGCGTAGCAACAGTCATCAGGAAGTTTTCGTCGAACACATTACCCTTAGCGATATTCTTCAAGGCAGTCAGTACAATGCGGCCACCCAGCAGAATGTAAGCAAAAATCAAGAAGTACATATGGTACGCTTCCGGCACCAGACCAAGCCATTCGGTGATGATGAACACCGCACCGCCCAGTACGATTTCAATGATAGTCTGCTTTTCGCTGAGCTCAGAAAGGATACCGCCGGACTTCTTGCGCTCCTCCAGCTCCGGAGCCAGAGACGGCTTGCTTTCAGCCTCTACCAGCACAACGCCCTCTTCCACCTTATCAGTTACAGCCTGCATCTTCTCCAGCAGACCTTCATAGCTACCTGCACTTACACGCAGCTTCTTCGTGGTAAAGGTCAAAACTGCCTCATTGATTTCCGGCATAGCGTTCAGCGCACGTTCAATCTTTGCGCCACAGTTAGCGCAATCCAGATTCTTCACCAGATAAACTCTGGATTTGCCGCCTAATTGCGGACGACGGTCGCGAGGAACAACCTCTACGTCAGACTCAATCGAGGTGCAGATTTTTTGAATCTCCGGCAGCAACGCTTCATGGTCAGCAGCGCTCAAACGCAGCTGCTTGGTAGCAAAGCTTACGTTGGCATAGGTTACGCCCGGCAGCTCTTTAATCTTGTATTCCATCTTCGCAGCACAGTTAGCGCAGCCAAGATTCTTCAATATATATACACGCTTCACCTTATCGGCATCCGGCATACGGCAGGTGCAATTTGCTAAGCTTTCGCCGCAAACATCGCAGTATTCTTCATGCGGATGGCAAATTTCGCACTCGCAGTCAGCGGGATGACC
Organism: Phascolarctobacterium sp.; assembly: GCA_022718015.1. Lineage (GTDB taxonomy): Bacteria > Bacillota > Negativicutes > Acidaminococcales > Acidaminococcaceae > Phascolarctobacterium_A. The sequence goes on from JAIHZV010000017.1 coordinate 5,194, forward strand.
GGGAACGTGGTGCCCGTGGGTATGAGCGTGGTCATGATCGTGGCCGCAACCACATGCGTCGCCGTGCGCGTGGGAATGACCATGTTCATGCTCTTCATGCTCGTGGCCACAACCGCATGCATCGCCATGTGCATGGGAGTGCTCATGGGCATGACCATGTTCATGCTCTTCATGCTCGTGGCCACAACCACATGCGTCACCGTGTGCGTGGGAATGACCGTGTTCATGCTCTTCATGCTCGTGGCCACAACCACATGCGTCCCCATGCGCGTGGGAATGACCGTGTTCATGTTCTTCATGCTCGTGGCCGCAACCGCATGCATCGCCATGTGCATGGGAGTGCTCATGGGCATGACCATGTTCATGCTCTTCATGGTCATGTTTATGCTCATGGGTATGTCCGCAGCAGCAATCGTCGCCATGTACGTGCTCACCTGTGCCCTCATGGGTATGTCCGCAGCAGCAATCAGCACCATGCTCGCCTTCGTGAGCATGAGCATGATCATGGTCATGCTCATACTCGTCACCATGCGTATGCTTAGGCACATGTCCCATCGTCTGATGATTATGGTCCTTGCCACAATGGCCGCAGGTGCAGCCCTCCGGATGCTTGCTGTAATCTTCTACGCTGTCGATACGACCATCAACATGCTGGTAAGCTCTTACATCGTCAGCACCATTACGGATATCTTCGAGATCTTTCTTCATTATATATACCACCTTTCTGCTTGAGGATAGTTACTTAGAGTTCATATGATTACTCATTCATATGTTCTGTAAAAAATAATAGGAAAGACGAAACCGCCTTTCAGGAAATTCTTTGTTACCTATATTATAACACAAAAAACATATGAGTCAATACTCATCTGTGTATACATAGAAAATTTCTAAGAAAAATTTTCCTGCTAATAGTAAATTATCTTGAAAAAAGCAGGTGCGATACAAGACCACACCTGCCAAGTGAATTGATGGAGAAGAATTAATTAATCAGAAACGCTATGCTTGCGCATATTGTTCTGGATATGCATTATTCGTATAAATGGCAGGCAACCCAATGGCCGTGCTCAACCTCTTTCAGCTCAGGCTTAACCTGCACGCAATGCTCCGTGCAGTGCTCGCAGCGGCTAGCAAAGGGGCATCCAGGCGGCAGATCCAGCGGACTGGGAATTTCACCCTCCAGCGGCTCTATCTTTTCGCCCGGTTTGAAGTCTACCTTGAAGACTGCACCCATAAGCGCCCTGGTGTACGGATGCTTGCAGCTTTCAGCAATACGTCCGTGCTCCAGCCATTCTACTACGTTACCTAAATACATTACCGCAACCTGATGGCACATCAGGTCGACCAGGCCAAGGTCATGGGCAATGAACAGGTAGGTAATATTTTTTTCTTTTTGAATGCGGCATAACAGCTCGCAAATTTTTTCCTGTACGGAAACGTCAAGTGCACTAGTCGCTTCGTCGCACACGATAATCTTCGGCTCCAAAGCCAGAGCGCGGGCAATGCCCAGACGCTGACGCTGACCACCGGACATGCTGTGCGGATAGCGGTCTTTGAACTCAGCAGGCAGCTCAACCATTTCCAGCAGCTCAGCAGCCTTAGCATCTACCTCGCTGTTTTTAATCAGGCCGAAGTTTTTCAAAGGCTCGGTGAGGATATCCTTAACGAGCATCTTCGGATTGAACGCAGCAGTCGGATCCTGGAACACCATCTGGATGTTCTTTCTGTCCTGACGCAGCGCTTCACCGTTAGATTTCATCAGATCATGACCTTCGAAAATAGCTTCACCGCTGGTTGCGGGGTGAATACGCAGCAGAGTACGCACTAAGGTACTCTTGCCGCAGCCGGATTCACCGATGATGCCCAGGGTACGGCCTTCATATGCACGCAGGTTGATGTCATTGCAGGCAGTCAGGAACTTGCCGCCGTCAACTGCGAATTTTTTTGTAAGATGGTTAATTTCCAGTACCAGTTTAGCACGTTCATAGGCTGGTTTTTCATTATTGCTCATAATATGTCGTACCTCCTATGACCGGAACTGCATTAAGCAGCTGTTTTGTATAATCATCCTGCGGATTAGCAATTACATCCTCACGCTTGCCATACTCCACAACATGACCACCCTTCATAACCATCAGCTTGTTGGATACATAGGAAGCAACGCCTAAGTTATGTGTAACCATGATAACGGCAACACCGTATTCGTTGCGAATATCAACAATCTGGCGGATAATCTGAGCCTGAGTAGTTACGTCCAGTGCACTTGTAGGCTCATCGGCCAGGAGGATTTTCGGGCTGAAAATCATTGCCATAGCGATACCTACACGCTGACGCATACCACCGGACAGCTCAAAAGGATAGCTGTTCATAATATTTTCCGGATTCGGCAAACGCACATTAGTCAGCATATCACAGCACATTTTATAAGCCTGGTCCTTAGATTTGTCCGGCTGGTGAGCCTGTACATAATCTATGAACTGATGGCCGATGCGACGGATAGGATTAATCATGTTACCGCTGTCCTGGAAAATCATGGACATTTCGCTGCCATACATTTTGCGCCATTCATCAGGGGTATTTTTCAATACATCCTTGCCATCAAAGATGATGCTGCCGCGGCTAACGCGGCCAGCACCAGGCAGGCAACCCATAATAGCGCGGATAACGGTGGTTTTGCCACTGCCGGATTCACCGACAATGGACATAATCTCGCCCTTATCCAGTTCTAAGTTAGCACCGGTTACGGTTAGTCTATCACCATAACTGATGTCTAAGTCTTTTACTTCAAGTAGCATTAAGCGTTACCTTCTTTGTAAATTATTAGTTAGCAGATTTGATATCTTTGGTCAGCCAGTAGTAATCGCAAGGCAGGATTTCTGCGTTAGCAATAGACTTGTTGGAAACCATGTTGGTTTGCGGATGACCGAATACCAGGGAAGCTGCATCGTCAAGGATAACTTTTTGCATTTCGATAACCAGCTCACGACGTTTAGCAGGATCAAATTCTACGCCCAGTTTATCGGACAGAGCATCAAATTTCGGATTGCTGTAACCGGAACCGTTCTGTTCTTGACCGGTCTTGAGGTACATGTTCATGAATACTTCAGGATCGCCGGCCTGCAGAGTCAGTACGTTGGAAATCAGCAGGTCATACTCACCTTTACGACCGATACCGTCAAGAACGTTGTAGTCAACGTTCTTCAGGTTAACCTTAATGCCGACTTTCTTAGCGTCAGCCTGAGTAGCTTCTGCATACAGAGGCAGCTCAGCACGGCCGCTGTAGAATACGAAGTCCAGTTCAAGGTTTTTGCCGTCTTTATCAACAAAGCCGTCGCCGTTGGTATCTTTCCAGCCAGCTTCAGCAAGCAGCTTTTTAGCGCTTTCAACATTGTATTGGTTTTTGTCGTATTTGTACAGTTCGTCATAACCGTAGTCAACAGAAGGCGGCAGGTACGGACCACCGGGAACGAAGGTGTCTTTCAGCAGAACCTTGTTGTAGGTTACACGGTCCAGAGAACGCAGCAGAGCTTCACGTACTTTGATATCGCCCAACGGTTTATCCGGACGTACATTCAGACGAGCAAGTACGTCACGCAGGGAAGAGATGTTGGAGATGTTGTATTTATCCTTGTTGTTGAACAGCTGCAGATCGCCTGCTGCAATGTTAATAGCGAAGTCGATTTCACCTTTTTGCAGAGCCATAGCACGGGTGTTAGGATCGTCGATGGTCAGAATATCAACCTCTTTGAACGGAACTGCGCCATCCCAGTATTTTTCGTTTCTAACCATTTCAGCCTTAGCTTTGCTGTAGGATTTTACTGCATAAGGACCGGTGCAGATAGCGCCTTGTTTTGCGGTATCACGGTCTTTAATGGTTTGAGTATCAACGATGATGAAAAGAGGGTCACCGAGCATACCGGGCAGAGTCGGTACAGGTTTTTTAGTTTTGATGATTACGTTCTGGCCTTCACCCTTGATGGATTCATACTCGAACATGGATTTTGCACGAGCTGCTTTTTCAAAGGTACGTTGGATAGAAGCTGCTGCCAGCTCACCAGTCAGTTTGGTGCCGTTGGAGAAGCAAGCCTTATCGTTGATGTGGAAGGTCCAGGTCAGCTTATCATCGGAAATGGTCCATTTATCAGCCAGCCAAGGAACAGCATTCATTTTTTTATCGAATTTAACCAGGCATTCACCCAGGCCGTAACGCATTACAACCCAGCCAAAGTAGTTATCAGTGGTTTCCAGAGAGTCAGCGAAGTTGGTAACACCAAATTTTACAACTTCCTTGTGCTCAGCTTTTTTGTCGCCGCCACAGCCTGCTGCTGCAAATGCCAGTAAACCGATCATAGCCGCTGCTGCGGTAGCTTTAAACATTTTTTTCATTAGTCATCTCTCCATTTCATATACTCATTTAACCCGACAGACTTCTGCCGGATATTAAAAACTAAGTCAAAAATAATTAATCCTGTACGTCATTACGCGGGTCAAGCACATCACGCAGATTATCGCCCCAAAGGTTGAAAATCATAACGGTAATAAAGATTGCCAGACCGGGGAAGAACATCAGCCAAGGAGCTGTCTGCAGCTGCTGACGGCCCTCATTCAGCATCAGTCCCCATTCAGGAGCAGGCGGCTGGCTGCCAAAGCCCAGGAAGGACAGACCTGCAAGCTCCATCATCAGAGCACCGATATCTGCTGCTGCGGTGATAACCATCATCGGCAAAATATTGGGCAGGATATGTACCCACAAAATATGAGGCGAGGTACCGCCGTTAACGATTGCTGCTTCTACATAGTCACGACGTTTAATCTGCAGTACCAAACTGCGGGATAAACGCGCATATTTTGTCCAGCTTACAATCGTCAGTGCGATTACGGCGTTTACAAGGCTACCACCCATAATACCAGCAACCGCGATAGCCAGAATCATGCCAGGGAAGGAAATCATCATATCGGAGATACGCATGATAACCATATCGACTTTCCCACCGAAATAACCGGAAATAACACCCATAGAAGTACCAACGATAAATACGCTGGCTACCAGGAACAATACACCGCTCAGGGAAGCACGCGCACCATAAAGCACACGGCTGAAGCAGTCACGGCCAAGCTTATCTGTGCCAAATAGATGGCTTCCGCCCGGTGCCATGAAAGCATCCTGCATTGTTGCATGAGTCGGATCATACGGAGCAAGAACAGGTGCAGCAAAAGCAATAGCAATCAGCACCAGAACTAGAACTGAGGTTACGGCAAAAGCACGGTTAGTTTTAAAACCATTAATAATTGTTTCCATCTGCTCTTACCTTACCTTTCTCAGACGCGGATCAAGATAGTTGTAAGAGATATCAACAATGAGGTTGATAACCATATACATCAACGCAATCCACACAACAACGCCCTGTACGAGCTGGAAGTCACGATAGGTGATAGCTTCAATAGCCAGACGACCAAGACCGGGCCATTGGAAAACAATCTCGATTACCGCAGCACCACCCAAAAGGTTACCTAAGGACAAGCCCAGCAGGGTAATCAGAGGCAGCAACGCATTCGGCAGAACTTCTTTCCACAAAATGTGGCTTTCGCTCATGCCGCGAGCACGTGCACCGACAACGTAATCCTGATGCAGCTCCTCCAAAATCGCAGCACGTACCTGACGTGTGTATTTAGAGGACATAGCAAAGGCCAAGGTTGCCGCTGGCAGGATAATCGTATCCAGGCCAATCGTACCACCAACAATGGGCAGCAAATCAAGCTTCAAGCCAAAAATCCACAGCAGCATCAAGCCAACCCAAAAGCCCGGCATTGATACGCCAAGGAAAGTAAAGCTGCGTACTACATAGTCAAACCAGCCACCGCGCTTAACTGCGGAATAAATGCCGGCAGGAATAGATACCACCAACATCATTGCAACGGAAGCCAGAGACAATAGGATAGTACCTGGCAAACGCTCGAACAGCTCCTCAACAACAGGCTTTTTAGCCATAAAGGAGAAACCGAGGTTGCCTTGCAGCGCACGGCCCAACCAATCCAGATACTGGAAGAAGAAGGGCTTGTCCAGACCTAATTCTGCACGCAGTGCATCAATTTCGGCCTGACTTACAATAATATCCTCGTTACCTGCAATCATCTGGCGAGCTACATCGCCAGGAGCCAGCATTACCAAAGCAAAGGTAATAAAGCTGATGCCCAACAGAACGAGGATAATCTGCCCCAGTCGGGACAGAAGCTGCTTTTTCGTCAAAGCACATCATCTCCATCAAAAATTTTTAAAAAATAAAAGTTTAGATACGCATTTTTGTATTTGCTGGGCAAATGAACATTGGACAAATGCTTGGGCAAATAAAGAAGCAAAAGTACTAATTGAACAAAAATATGGAAATAAAAAAGAAGTTGTAAGTTCAAATAATGATGTTATAACACAAAGTGTTACAAGTCCGCAAATTCAAGGTGCTGTTGTAATAGCAAAAGGTGCAGGTGATGCAAATG
>JAIHZV010000253.1 GCA_022718015.1 Phascolarctobacterium sp.
CACCAATACCAATGCCGCCGCCCTTAGCATACTGCGCCGTAATACCGCCAGCCACCTGGATATCTTTGCTTTGGGCGATATTGGCAATATCTGTTTTGTCCCCCCCAGATGCACTTATGTTAACAATATTCATTACAGCATGCGTGCTGTTGTCAATTTTATTAATGGATGCAGAAACACCGGCATTAATAGCTGTCGCACTGCCGGTTCCCTGACCGGAAGTGTCCACACCAAGAGCAAGCCCGGCAGCAACTATCGCACCCTCGCGTGCTGCTTGATTAGTAATTGTTTTTGCATTCTTAATAGACGCATCTTTAATCTGCGCCGTTACATCAGTTTTAACTTCATTATAAGCTACAGCACCAGCTAAGGTAGCACTAAAGCCACCACTGCTTGCCTGTCTGCCCTTCTTTTTCAGCGCAGCAGCACCACTATATGCACCAATCATGCTATCATCGCTTGCGCTAACTTTTACATATCCATCAGTACCAGCTGTTGTAACTTCCACACCTTCTAAGAGCGCAGCAGTATTACCGCTGATTTCGTTTACAGAAACACTGCCTGCCCCGGCAATTTGCGTAGGAATCTTAAAGCCAGAACCCGTACCCCTGTTATTAGGCTGGCTTGCACCTGCAGTAACGCCGGCAACGCTCACGCCCGTAATAGTGCCAGATGTTTCTGCGTTTACTTTTACAGCGTTAGCGGTAATTTTACCTTTACCATTGGCTTCGCCTGCAACAGCAGCTTTAGTAACAAGCTGTGCTTTTTCTTCTGCACTTAATTGGTCATTAACCAATTTACGCAAATCTTTTACTTCGTCACGAGTAGTGTCTTTTTCGTTGTTTTGTTCGTCAGCAACATAAACGCCGCCATCGCTGTCATTATCCGCAACCGCAGCAATGTTGTTCACCTTATAATCAACGATGCCAATGGACGCACCCATAGCTGTGCCGCCAGCAGAGGTTCTATCGAAAATAATGTTGCTGATAGTCGTATTGTTATTCGCAGCCAGCGCCACTTTTTGAGCCGCACTGATAGAAGCCTCATCGTCCACGCTGATAATGCTGTTAGATTGACCTTCCATATAAGCGAACATACCAGTAATGCCCTGATTAGTAGCCTTGCCGCCGCCAAAGGTAATCGCCGTATGCTGCAAATCGTTCTCCGCCTTCAGGCTTACATTGTTAGCGCTAAGCTTTGCGCCCTCGCCTACAACGACCAGACTGTTTACATCCGCATCATGCACGCCCACGCTGCCGCCAATCGCTGTTGCGCCACCACCAGTATTGCTAATGGTCGGGATAAAATATTTAGTTTTGCCGTTCAACGCCACGTCATGCTGTTTAGCAACTGCAGAGATGTTGAGCTCGCCCTTCGTAACACTACCGCCATTAGCTACGCTTGCATCAAGCTGCGCACCCTTGCCCACAACAACCTGCGCATTATTTTTAATGCTGTTGATGTTGATAGAGCCAGCTAAGGAAAGCTGTGCCTGTTCCTTACCGGACGTGGTGCCCAAAACACTGCCACCTGCGGTAGAAGCAGCAGTATAGAAATTGGTATAGTTAGATACGTCGGCAAAGGCCAGTAAATCATCCATCAAGGTTTGTAAATCATCAGGTACTCCCATAGCTGTATCTGCATATTTCAAAGAAATAGTATCAACAGCATTTTGGAAAGCTTCCGCTACGTCCATGGCTCCATCAACACTAGGATTACTCAAATACTCGCCAGACTTAGCAAGAGCATCTTTCCAAGCTGTCAGCAAACCAGGAACTTCTTTATATTTCTCAACAATATCGCCGTAATCTTCTGTTAAGCTATCAATCATGCTGCCAAGACGGTCATATTCGAACGCACTATTGGCATTGATATTAACATTCGCACCCTTAATTACAGGCGCACCTGTCCCTTGGTCACCGCTGCCTTCAATGACAACCTGCGCACTGTTATCCATATCTGCCTGCAGAAAGCCAACGCTTGCCAAGGCAGCAGTCTGCGTTGTACCAGTGGAAGGCGTGCCGCCAGAAGAAGTTGTTCCCCTTCTAGTCGCATAATTA
>JAIHZV010000254.1 GCA_022718015.1 Phascolarctobacterium sp.
GGCCTATCTAGACAGCAGCATGACGCTCGATGAATATGGGCGCGTGCTGCATGCGGCGCTCAATAAGCAGTGCAAGTTTTTATATGTGGCACCGGAGCGCCTCAGCAATCCGCGCTTCGTGAGCTTTGCGCAGAAGGCGTATATCACGATGGTGGCGGTGGACGAGGCGCATTGCGTGTCGCAGTGGGGGCATAGCTTTCGCAAGGATTATTACAATATCCCTGAGTTCATCAAGGCTCTGCCTACGCGCCCGCTGGTGGCGGCGTTCACCGCGACGGCTACGCCCGAGGTAAGGCAGGATATTATCCGGCGCCTGGATATTCCTGGTGCGAGCATTGTCTGTACCGGCTTTGATCGTCCCAATTTGCATTTTGCTGTGCAGCGCACGCGCGATAAGGATCGCTCGCTGCTGGAGTTTTTGCGTAAGCATGACAAGCAGTGCGGCGTTATCTACTGTGCAACGCGGAGCAAGGTGGAGAGCGTGACGCAGCAGCTGCAGCGCCATGGCTTTAAAGCGCTGCGCTATCACGCAGGCTTGACGCCAGAGGAGCGGCGTAATAATCAGAACGCCTTCGTCGGCGGACTGGTGCCGCTTATTGTGGCGACGAATGCCTTCGGGATGGGCATCGACAAGGCGGACGTGCGCTTTGTGGTGCATTATAATATGCCGAAGGATGTCGAAAGCTATTATCAGGAGGCCGGACGTGCAGGCCGCGACGGTCTGGAGTCGGAATGTCTGCTGCTTTATGACAAGGCGGACATTGCCGTGAATACCTATCTCATCGGCCATGACCAGCCCGATTTGGCCTGGAAGGCGCATGAAATGGAGCTTTTGCAGAAGATGACCTTTTATTGCAATACGTCAGGCTGCCTGCGACGGGTGCTTTTGGAGTATTTTGGCGAAAAAGCGCCAGCTAAATGCAATCATTGCGGCAATTGTGATGCCAATAAGAATGCAAGCTGGCGCAGATTTTTAGACTTATAAAATTAGCTGCTTATTCGATTTCCAGCGTTTCGCCCGGATTTACGACGAGCACCTTGCTGGAGGTTTCCTCTTCAACAGCAGCCTTGAAGGCCTGCACGTCCTGTGCGATGGGCGGCCAGGTGTTGTAGTGAACAGGAATAACGTATTTGGCCCGCAGCAGCTGGCAGGCGATGAGTGCATCGTTCGGATCCATGGTGAAGTTGCCGCCGATAGGCAGAACAGCGTAGTCGAACGCGTCGAGCTTAGGCAGCAGCTGCATATCGCTGAAGAGAGCAGTATCGCCGGCAAAGTACAGCTTGGTGCCGTAGAAGTCGAGCACTACGCCGCAGGCGTGACCGCCGGGAACGCCTGCGCCGTGGAAGGCGAGGGTGAGACGAACCTTGCCGAACGGGAATTTGAAGGTGCCGCCGAGATGCATAGCGTGAGCCTTGCAGCCAGCCTCTTGTGCCAGACCGCAGATTTCAGCAGTAGAGATGATGGTTGCATCACAATTTTTGGCAATTTCAAAAGCGCTGCCGAGATGGTCGAAATGACCGTGGCTGACGAAGATATAGTCGACCTTGATATCTTTAGCGGTCAGACCTTCAGGGTTGCCTTCAAGATAGGGGTCGAAGATGATAGCAGAATTATTTTTTTCGACGATGAAACATGCGTGGTTGATGAAGTGGAACTTGGCTTTTGCAGTCATGATTTTTTCCTCCTTAGAAAATCGCCGCGAAGCTTCCCTTTCGACGATTTTTTGTTAATTCTATTATACAGTAAAATGCAGCCTTTGGATTGTGAATTTCTTGGGAAAAACTTTACATTTTTCCTGTAAGGTGGTATAGTAGTTATAGAAAGACAACCGCCCACAAGGTGGTTTGCCGGATAACTCAGTTAGGAAATTCCGCCCCATGAAACCCGTCAAAGTTTTGGGGCGGTTTTTCTATGTCTGGACTACTTTTTGTTCTGAAAGATGAACGTCAGCAATGCCAGTATAAACATTCCGAAGATCATTAAATCTTGAAAAGTAAAATATACCATAGACATCACCTCCATTCCAATGGAATTT
>JAIHZV010000018.1 GCA_022718015.1 Phascolarctobacterium sp.
GTCACCGTTCAGCGTTGCGTTCACTGCAGTGATATCCACCTTGCTGTTGTTAGCATTGATTGCTTTCGCACCGTTTACAGTCAGGCTGCCTGCATCCTTCACGGTCAGCGTGCCGCCTGTCGTAGCGATACCATCGCCGCTATTGGCGGTAATCGTCATATCATGCTTGTTCAGCTGCAATGTAGTATCTTTAGCTGTAGTAACTGCGCTGCTATCGGTCGTAATCGTCGTTGCGTCTTTAGTGAAGTTGTAGATATTGTTCGTATCAGACAGAACACCAGCATCTCGATATTCCTTATCCGTTACATAATCACCTGTAATGCTACTGGTAAATCCTGCCTTATTTTGTACAGTCGGAAAATCTTTGCCATAATCAACACTGCTCTTATCAAGTGAGCCCTGACCATCCTTGCCATAAGCAATATTGCCCATATGCTTAGCTACAGATACGGCAGTCAGACCTTCGGCAATCTTCACAGTGCCACTAAGATTTTTCTCACCCGTAGTAGAGGCAGTATAATAAAGCTTGTTTGCCAAAGCATTCAACGTATCATTAATACTATACTTATTGCTTGCTTCAACACCGCTGTTATCTGTTACCAAAGTAATCGAACTGCCTGCCACAGCATTTTTAACTGTAAAATTACCGCCAAGCATCTTTGTGCTGTCTTTAGCATCATGAGCGTACAAAACCGTAGCATCGCCATTATATTTGTTAACAACTACGTTGCCTGCTGCCGCATCCGTCATATCGACAACCGGCCCGCCTGCAGCACGCATTCTTAAATTACTGCCACTGTTGAAAATATCAATAACAGTATCTCCCTGAACCTTCCAGGTGCTGTTATCAAACAAATTCAAAGTAAAGCCAGCGCCGGTATTGCCACCAACCCACTCGCTTGCACCATCCAAGGTAAGCTTGGTATCCTCCGCAGTATTGCTGCCTGTCCAAACAGAATCTATCAGCGTAATATTGGCACCAGCGCCACTGTTATTGCCCTTCCATATCGATTCCGTAGCATTAATATGCAAATTTTTACCGCTGTTATCACCATTCCAGCTAGACGAATTTTTCAGCGTCAGCTTAACGTTATCGCCGCTGTTCCTGCCATTCCAGCTATCATTTTCAACAAGGAAGTTCTTGTCTTTTTCACTATTATTACCAGACGGCTTCTCTGTTTTTGAGCCCTCGCCGCTGCCATCAAGGCTGCCTTGTCCGTCAACAGAGCTGTACTTGACATCACCAACAAAAACGCTTTCGGATGCAGCTGTCAAGCCTTCAGCCAACTGCACATAACCGCTCAAATTATTTTCGCCTTTTGTAAAGCCAGTGTAATAAAGCTTATTTGCCAAAGCATTAAGCACAGCGTTTTTGTCCGTATCTGAGCTCATATCTATACCGCTGCTGTCAGTACGCAGAGTAATAGCCGAACCTGCTGCAGCATTGCCAATCGTAAAGTTACCGCCAAGAATACTCGTCGGTGTCTTGCTGTCATGGCCGTAAATAAGCATCGTGCTGCCGCTATAGTTATCGATAATAATATCCTTGCTGCCCGCCTGCTGGAAAATCACGCCTTCATTGCCTGCGCTACCGCCAACAAGCTTAGTTACATGGCTTAATCCATTGCTGCCAACGTCTTCATTATCCTGCTCATAACGGTCGTTATTCTTGACATTTGTCCAGCTTGCACCATTTTTCAGCCACATATTGACAGTGCCGCCATTATCCACAATACCATGTAGATAAGAGTCAGCAGTCGTCAAGGCGACATTAATAGTACCGGTTTTCAAAGCAAAAATATCGCCGCCAAGCTTAACGTCATTTGCGCCAACGCTCTCGCCATTTTTACCCGTATTGACATTAATCGTTCCCTGATATGCGCCTAAGGTATAATAACCGTACTTCATTCCTGTCGGGACGTTGATTTCACCGCCGCCAATAGAAACCGTACTGTTCTTGGCATTTGTCGTAATGCCATTGCCATACACATCCATATTGGCCAGACCACTGACATCAACACGGCTGTTTTCGACCTGCGTAAGAATACCGGCATTATTAAAGCGGGATAAAGCATTTTCTTCATTCAAAGGAATGCCCCAGCTATTACTGTCTGCACCTTTGATATTCAAATCACCATTAATCGTAATACTGTTTTCTACGCTAGAAGCATAGCTTGCTTCTCCCCAACGGTCGGTTTTCTGAACAGCAACGCCGTTGCCACCATAACCACCGCTCATAGTGATATTCACATCGCCATTAATGGTTATATTGCTGGCCTTATCCTTGCCTGCATCATTCATGATGGCATTCGTCAGTGAATTGCCTCCGGCCACACCAGAGGTAATAATATTCAGCTGACCTGCATTGACAGTAACATTCTTACCATTGCCTGCATATACACCCACCGGCGAAGCAATATAATTCTGCACCTGCAGCTGCAAGGTATTTTTGCCCGCATCAATCGTCAGATCATTACCATCATGAGCATAAATCGTAGCCAGAATATTATTACTCAGATCAGCCTGATCCTTCCAGCTATTCGTACCCAGACCAATAACCTTATCTGTATCAAAGGTATAGGTCTTATTATCGCTAGTTACACCTGTATATAAAGAGTCCTTAGCCGTGCCGCTAATCTGCTTGTTGTAGTCAGCCTTTTTCATATTGGCGTTCATATTAACAACACTAGTCATCGTCGAAAACGGCGAGGTTAAGCCCTCCTCCGTAGTCTTTGTCAGCAGCGCCTTTTCACCCGTCACAGCATCCCCCTTTAATAAAGCGACCGAGTTAAAGGTGTGGTAAATATTATTATTCGCCAAGTTCTTAGCAGTCCAGGAAAGGGAAGGCTGGCTATCGCCATCCTTATAAACAACTATATCATTGCCGAACTCGCCCCAAAGACGCTTTGTATAGTACTCAGTAAAGAAGCTATTAAACCAGCCTGTAGCTACACCGCTGTCACCACCGCCCTCAGGACTGCGTTTAATAATCTCCTCCCAATTCTTCGGATTGTCGGAATTCAGATTCGCCACAGTTGTCTTATAAACCATCATCTGGCTGCCGCCGCCACTGCTGCTCAGGTTGTAAGCCAAAATATACACAGTACCGTTCGGCCAGACGCTCATGTTACGTAAATCCAGACCGTTCGCCTGAACATTTTCCGGCAAAACAACAGTCCTCGTTGCCTTTTCTGAAAGCTTGCCTCCGCCAACATCAGCAATAGTAATACCTGTAGTGCTGTTGCCTGCGCCAACATTCTGATAGCCGCCAATACCTGTATGCATCAAAAGATTATTATAATTTTCCAGTCTTACGGTATCAGGATTACGCACCGAGCGAGTAAAGCTATTTAATGTCAAGCTGCCATCACTGTTAATCTTATATTCCATAAGATAGCTGTCATCATATGGATCATAACCACCCTGAGGATTGACGCTGACAACTACATATAAGCTGTCTCCCTTGATTTGCAGGCCTTCACCATGCACCCAGGCATTTTGTGCCTTACTTAAAGAACCGCCACAGTAATTATTGATATCCTCTAAAAGATTGACTGTTTTTTCAACCTCTTCTTTTAAGCTCTTGCCATTAACTCTGCTGACCGAAATCGTACCTAAATCATAGTCACCGGTATATAGATAGCCATTTTTGCCTATGGCACTATGCGGATTGGCTGCCTTGGTAATCGTACCGGAAGCAGACACCGGATTATTCCAATCAACATCGGCATCAAGCACATGGCTCGGAATCAGTGTAGACGTACTGTAATTATATTGACGCAACAAAAACATACTCTTGCCATCCATGACAAAAGCATAAGCAGAGGGATCCTTATTCAGGCTTTCCAACGCACCGCGGATAGGCTTGCTGTCGACATCGCTAGTCACGCGGGAGCCTGTGATGACCGCCATATTGCTGGAGGTATAATTAGAAGGCACCGTAATCAGCAGATTTGCAGCAAAGGCACTGCTGACAAACAAAGAACTGCCCAACACAGAAGCTAAAATAGCTGCTTTCTTACTTTTATTAAACCTACGCATCGTTAAAATCCTCCTTTAGAACTGATAACGTGCAGTTACATAATAAGTCCTTCCCTGAATCGGGAACTCAGGATTAATATAGCCTGTACCAATAAACGCAGAATCACTGCGGATTTTTGACTTAGGTCCTTCATTAAATACATCGTTGCAGCCAAAGGTCAGCTGCCAATTTTTCTCCGGCATCCACTTCAAGCCACTGTTCATGACCAGAATAGACGCAACCGGCTTGCCCGAAAGGTACGGCGATAATCGGCCGCCTGTTGCCTTGCTGTAATAGGTAAAGTATTCACCGGTGTAATGTCCCTCGGTGAAGATAGAGAATTTCTCCGACGGCCTGTAGGTGACTCTGAGGTTGCCCTCCCATTTGGGCTGGTATGTGGGCCATACCTCGCCATAAGAACCATCGCCTGTAGCAGTATGCTTATTAAACGCCTTGGTCTGCAAATAGGTGGTCTGCAAATCAAGGTCAAACTTGTTCCACTTAAAGCTTGACTGCAGCTCGACGCCCTTCGAGCGACCCTTATTATCGTTGAAATAACACCAATAATCTCGGCCTGCACGCTCCAGCTGTACCATATTTGTCGAATCACGCCAATAATAGGTAAGCGTGGTGGCATTTTCTGCTCCCAGGAACTTATTATTTGCAATAATACTGAAATCAAACTGCTTGCCCTCCTCCGGTACCGGGAAGGTTGCTCCATCGCCATTATAATTGCTAGGTGCAGGCAAAACGCCGGCGCCGTCACCGGCAATCTCGGCCATATTCAGCAGACGATAATAGGTGCCGCCAGTCATACGCAGAGTGAGATTCTCATTAAACTCCTTCTTCAGCGCCAGCTGCCAGGTAGTTTTGCCATTTGTCTGCGAATCCTTAGGCGAAATCCATTTGAAATAGCCGTCACCAAAACGCTTGCCATCGCTATAGCCGACAATCTTCGACTGGTTGTAGCGCACGCTCGGTGTAAAAATCCAGGTTCCCTCTTTATCCAGAGTTATGGAATCCTGAAGCTGGATATTCAGCAGCTCCTGATCATATTTGTTACGAATCTGCGCAACAATATCATTTTTATTCTCCTCACTCAAAACCTTATCCATATTCGAGCCATCAATCGTCATACGCTCCTTGGAATAGTTGATGAGGAAGTCCAGCATATTATTATCATTCAGCTTATAGCTGCCGTCAATCTGCGCCGTACCCTTATTTGATTTATATTCGCTCCATTCACGCAAAGGAGTATTTTGCATCTCCCATTCACTTATAGACGAGCCAGTAGGGTAGATATGCTCGGCCTTATAATGCTTATTTGAATGCATATAATCAAGCATCCAGCCCCATTCCAGCTTACCGCTGTTGTGGCGGTTTTGCAGCATCAGCGTCGCATCATCCTGCTTCTGATGCTTGCTGGAATAATAGAAGGTATCATACAAATCGACATTATTATAAATCGGAGCAGCATTAGCATCCGAACCGCCCCAGACACTGTCAGGCATGTGTCTATCTGTTTTGTTATAGCTTGCTTTGACAACCCAGTTATCGTTCTGCCATTTGATAATAGAGCTTGTCTTTTCATAATCATTATATTTTCTATAACGAGTTGCATCCTCTGCTTCCTTGATACGCTTTTTCAGGTTAGCAATTTTCTCCTTGTAGCCCGCAAGATTTTCAGATTTATCAGGATCGGCCTTAGTCTGCCATTCGTTGATATCCTTCTGGTAGTTGGCATCCGCATAATCCTTAATAACTTCTTTCTTTATCTCATCATTAATAATCTGATCACGTTCCCAGCTTGTATTATTATGCCAGTCCTCGTTTGCCGCTGCCAGCCAGTCACTATCGTCAAAGCCCTTCGCAAAATATTTATCTCTGTAGCCTTTTTCGATCAGGATATTTTCAACATCGGCTGCACTCGTAACTCTTTGCTGCGCATATTCATAGCGGTTTTCATAAATAGCATTTGCCAGGCTGTTCTCACCGGAAGCACGCACATAAGCAACCCAAGAATCATTGTCATTCTTGAAGCTATCTACCTGGCTTTGCTCAAGGCTTATTATGCCACTATTTAAAATATCGATATTATTATTATTGAAGTTTACAACCTCTTCCTCAAAACCGGCAAGCTCCTTTTTACCCATGGGAATATATCGGTCAGCAGCATAGTTTTTATATTTAAAATCACCGTCACTAGATTCATAGTTCGTCGCAACCATCAGGGAGCCGCTGCCTAAAGGCGCAGTGATTTCCATAGAGCCACGCTTGCCGCCGTAGGAGCTTTTGCCCAGCTCCAGCGAAACATTTGTCGTTTCCGGCTTTTTCGTAACAATATTGATGACGCCGCCCATAAAGGTACCACCAAAACGGCTGGGGACATAACCGCGATACACCTCAACGCGCTCAACATTCTTGACAGGAATCGTCGACAAATCGACAGCTGTATCGCCGCCAAGATTTGCCAGCACGCCGTCAATAAAAATACCAACCTGCGCCGCTGTCGAGCCACGCATAGTTACCGTCGTATATTGGCCTTTGCCATTTACCTCGCGTACATGTACGCCGGGGACTGTCAGCAAAAGGTCAGGCAATGATTTCTGCTCACCCTTAAAATCATCAGGACGCACGATATTCATCGTACCAGGTGAAAGCTTGCTTTCCCAATCAGGACGCCTAGCCTCTACCGTCAATGATCCTAAATCAAAATCCATCAGCTCGTCGTCTGTCTCCTCCATAGCAGCTGCAGACTCCTGTGCATAAGTAACAGACATGCTGTCAGCAAAAACACAGCCCAAAGAAACTGCTATCGCTAATGCCAAGTAACGTTTATTTACAAAGTCCACCTTTCCTTCCTCCCTTAGATGCACACTTCCCCATAAAATAAAAAAGCTCAGCTTTAAAACAGGTATATTCTACCCATAATAAAACTAAGTCAACAGATTAATTCTATGTATGCTTCAGCTGTACACCGACTTTACGGTCTCCTGTGCAGGTAAGACTATTGCTATTTTACAAGAAGAAGCAATTTATCATTTTGTTGTCAAAAGCCTTCCTTTGGTTTTACTACATTCTGCCTGGCACGCGCTATATTCTTGCGCCTCGTTTTCACAACCTCATTCAATAATTCAACCATGAAATCGCGAGAAATAGTAACATTGGAATCATCCTTAGATTGAAACAGCTGCAACGCAGCCTTCACTTCTCTGTACTTAAGCATTCAAACACCCCCTCCTTTTAGGGTACAAAAAGCCAATTTTATTCACCCAAAACCGTAGTCTTTGGGATGTTAAAATCAGCAAGCGCCTTGACTCAAGATCATCATTTACCTGTCCCTTTGCGAAAGGTTTTATGATAGGTAAACTCCCTAATACAATTGCGATACAGCGTCGGACTCACACCGAACTTCCCTTTTTTTGATTGTCGCGAACACTAAGCAATATTATCAACAGAACGTCATTAATAATTATTGATATTTTCTCTTACTTTACTAAGTTTATCACGTACCCCCCCTTGCGGTCAAGCAAAACTATATAAATAATATAATTATTTTACATGTCTAGGTATTCATTTGTTGCGCACGATTATTTCATAAAGCAAACAAGGCAGCCTGATAAGCGTTTTATCTTACGCTCATGTTGGTATTTTGGCAATCCATGCTGTATTTGCCGCCGCTGAACAAAGGAACAGCAAAAATCCCACGGCCTTACAGCTACGTAAAGTTGTGGGATTTTATTCTTTCATCTATTCACTTTGTTGCAATTTCCACCTTCTTGCCACAGAACGCAATGCCATATTTATATATCGTACCAATTCCCTGCCTGCGCAGCTCCGTATCATAATGCTTTACTTCAATCTGCTCAAGCGCCTGCTCTGCCAGCTTCTTCAATTGCTCGGCAGAAGCCTCCTTGGCAGCCTTAATCTCGATAATTATTCCCGGCATTCCCTGCGTCTTCGGCGTAAGCTGAATATCAAAGCGACCCTCGCCACTTTCTCTGTTCGACAAAGGATAATAGTCATTAGTAAACATGCCTGTCATCCCTAGAAGCAGTCCTTGATAATAGTTCTCCTGCAGCCCATCATAGAAGCTGACAGCTTCCAGCAGAAATTTTCGCAGAGCAGCCTGCAGCTGCTTGCTGTTTTTCGTAATGAGATAAAGCTGCAGCTTATTTATCGTATCACCGCTTCTGCTTTCCTGAAGCAGCGATAAAATTTCACGCCGATACACTGTCTTAACTTCTTTATTAGGAATAGCCAGCTCACAGATATTCATGCCCTCAAGCTTCATTGTTTTTACTGCCTTCAGATATCCTGTCAAAAGCAGGAAGCCAAAAATATTCGTTGTTGTGTCCCGCAAGCTAGGATAGATGATATCGGTTTCCACGACAGACTGTACTGTTGCTCCGTTTAATAATTCCCGTAATTGCTCGCAGGCAGACTCATCAAGATTTTTAATAATCTCTCTGATAGTGAGATTAGCGGAGGTCTGTACCCAATATGGCTCTGCCTCACAATCATTGGCAAAATAATTAATCACCGACCACGGGTTATAAATTTCTACCTCACCAAATTTATAGCCATCATACCATTGCTTAATTTCCGGCAGCTTTGCTTCTGCCTCATAATACTCTGCCATAGTCTGCACTTCTGCGCTCGTAAAGCCAAAATAGCTGCTGAACCTTTTATCCAGCACCGAATACACCCGTACATTGTTCAGACCGCTGAAAATACTTTCCTTAGCTACCCGCAAAATTCCCGTCATCACGCTCAGTTTGACATAGGGATTATCCTTGAGCGCTGCCGAAAAAAAGTTTCTGATGAATTCCACGGACTGCGCATAATACCCATTTACATAGCCTTCCTGTATCGGCGTATCATATTCATCAATAATGATTACCACAGGCAGCTCATAATATGCTTGCAGCATCTGCGACAAACGCCGCAAGCTCAGCATATAATCTTCCTTGGCAGCCGTACCATTCACTATTTTTTTATAAAAAGAACTGTCCTCTTCGGCTATTTTAGTGCTGTCATCCAGTTCCCTATGCCGCGAAAACTCACTTGCTATTACCAGCTTCAGCAGGCCAAACGCAGTTTCCCACTCACTAGACTTGATATCCTTCAGGCTTAGATAAATTACAGGATATTTTCCCTGCTCCCTAGTATAAGCCTCTCCTTGCTGCCAGATTTTTTTATTTTTAAAGTAGCTGCTCGTATCTTCGTCAGTTTTCTCGAAAAAAGTCCGCAGCATATCCATATTCAGCGTTTTGCCGAAGCGTCGCGGACGTGTAAGCAGCAGTATCTTTGCTCCATCATCTAAGACATCCTTAATAAGCAAGGTTTTGTCCAGATAATAATAATGCGTGCATACCTCTTTATAATTTGTCGAACCTATTGGTAGCCGTAATTTTCTCTGCATAACTGCCTACCTCACTTTCCTGCACAACGACTGCTATCAAGATATCACTTTCTTGCTTTTTATTATAGCATTTTTTATAGCCACATACTACCTGCCAAATGCAAAAAAGGCGGCCCGGCTATCGCCGTTCCGCCCTTCTGCTTTTAAAAGGAGTATGAGTATATGAGTTATTTAATCAAGGATTTATCAGCTACAATCAGAAGCTCCAGCGCAGACCGGCATCTACACGCCACTTCTGCTCAACGTCGCCGCCGAAGGAGCGCTCGAAGCTTGCGTAAACCATGCTGTTGTCATTAAGCTTCACGCTACCGCCAAGCTGTGCTTCGAACCAGGTATCGCTGAAGCTGATGCTTGTGCTTCCGTCCGGCTCGCCCTCAACATGATAGCTGCTGTCGAAATCGCCGTTGAATTCATGTGCTGCGGCAAGCTTCACGAAGTAGCTTGCATTATCCAGCTTTTGTCCCAGACGCACGCCTACGCGTCCGATAAGGCTTGTGAAGGCATCCTGATGTACATACAGATCCTTGGCTTTGCCAAAAGCATCAAGATAATCGCTTGCTGCCTTATAGTCTTTGCCTGCCACGCGACCCAAGGTCAGCTCTACGCTCGGATCGACATACATACCGTTTTTGCCCTCAAAGCGCTTGCCATACTCAGCACTCAGTGATGCACCCCAGGTCTTATAGTCGCCGCTCAACTTATGGCCATAAAGGTTGCGTACATCATATTCGTTCTCCAGACGGCTGTATTTAGCAATCAAATCCACATATTGTCCGTCTTCGCCGGTCCAGGTGCCATACAGGCCTAAGCTGGTATTCTTGAGATCAGCATGACCAGTGCCGTAGGAAGAGCTGCCATCGTCATAGGAAAGAGCCACGCCTGCTTTCCAGCCATAGGCAACCTCTTTATCATAGCCAACCTGATAAGCGTTGTATCTTACGCTCATGTTAGTGTTTTGGCCGTCCATGCTGTACTTGCCGCCATAGTATTTTGCCCAGATACCGCTTTCGCCCTCGCTCAGACGCAGGTCGCCCATACGCTTCATAAGGTCATTGTTTTCTGCACGCCATACCAGAGCGTTAGAAACCATCGCCGTCTTTGCACCCTTCATCATTGCGGTTTCTTTATCGCCGTAGATGACAGCAGGATTCTTCTTGCTATCCGGAGTTACTACAGAACCGGCTGCCAGACTGCCCTTGCCATCCTCGCCAGAGAATTCAACATCACCAAGCTTAAGAGCCGCAGAGCTAGAGGTCAAACCTTCGGCAATTTGTACATAGCCGTCCAGATTGCTTTCTGCACCGTCAATTGCACCAAGATAATACAATTTATTAGCTAATTTATTTAAAGTGCCCTGAACATCATCCGGATTGCTGATATCAATACCGTAGTTATCAGTGCTCAAGGTGATCTTAGAGCCTTCAGCTGCATTCTTAATCGTAAAGTTGCCGCCAATAACATCAATGCCTTCGTCAGACTTAGTATGCTTATAAATTACAGTTGCATTGCCGCTATAGTTATTGACAACAACATTACCGGTTATGCCGTTCTCGCTCTCAGTAATCGAGGACGAGCCGTCAGCAGTTGTGCTGCCATTCAGGCTGCTGCTCTTAGCTGTAAATACTCTGCTGCCTGTCATATCAATGAAGCCGTTGTCGCTTGTCAGCCAGCCAATCTTTGCATCCGTATGCTTGCTGCTCTGGTCAACCTGCTCCGCAGTGATAGCGTTATACCAGGTTGCACCGTTTTTCAACGACAGCTGCATGCCATCGCTGATGCTGAAGCCGTACCAGTTAGTCTTTGCGCCATCAAGCTTAACATTCATCGAGCCGTTGCCAAAGCCCTTCCAATGTGCGCCGTCCTCCATAAACAGATTTACTGCACCAAGCTGGCCTTGGGTTACGCCATAGCCACGGGTATCAGCATAGTTGCCTTCCCAATAGGAGTTTTCGCCCTTCATGCCCAGGCTTATGCGGCCCTTCGTGCCCATGCCTCCGTTCGTTACGACATCACCGATGACAACTGCTCTGTTGTC
>JAIHZV010000255.1 GCA_022718015.1 Phascolarctobacterium sp.
CGAATTTGTTGCATCATATAACGTTTCATCGTCCTTTGTAGAGTCTCTAAATTTATCAACAAAAAACACGTATGCCGTCAGCGTCAAACCATACAAGCCACCAACTATTTGTGCCGTCGTTGTGAATAGTGTACTCATTTGTGTCTGATCCACATCAAACATCACAATCTGGTACTTCGCAATAACAACGCTTGCTATTGTAAGGAACACTGCGATTCCTATCGTCAAGCAAAAGACTACCGCATTTATGTCAAATATGGTATCAGTTATAATTTTCTTTACTTTATCTTTTATTGTAGTAGGCATACTATTTTATATTTCTATGTATTGTTTTCTTGCATTCTTCGCCACAGCATCTACACACTGTGTTGCCTGCCGCCCACCGCGTAGAGGTGTGCAAAGTTCCGAGCGGCAAAGCTGTGAGAAATTTCCCACGGCTCAAATATAATCCTTTAAAAATTAGTTTTCAAGGGCCTCGGTGAAATATACATCAACCCGTATGCTGCATCAAGGTTGCGTTCAGACCGCGTATCCTTTGGCCTTGATGACTTCCACAACCTGCGACACATACTTCTGGCAGGTATCATGGTCAGAGGCTTCGACCATCACACGGACAACAGGCTCAGTGCCGGACTCACGCACCAGAATACGGCCGGTATCGCCCAGCGCTTCTGCCACAGCCTTGACTGCTGCCTGCACTGCTTCGTCGTCCTGTGCAGCCTTTTTATCGGTCACACGAACATTCTCCAACACCTGCGGGTAAATCTTCAGGGGCTCAGCCAGCTTGCTCATGGGCAGTTTCTTGGCAAGCATTACTTCCATCATCTTCAGGCTGGTCAGGATGCCATCACCGGTGCTGGCGTACTTGGAGAAGATGATATGACCACTCTGCTCACCGCCGATACGGCAGCCGTTCTTAGCCATATACTCATAGACGTACTTGTCGCCCACAGCGGTCTTAGCGTAGCCAATACCCTTCTCATCAAAAGCCTTATACAGACCAAAGTTGGACATGACCGTGGTAACGACGGTATTGGTCAGCAGTTTGCCACGCTCCTTCATGTAGCAGCCATAGATGTACAGGATGTGGTCGCCGGTGATAACATTACCCTTTTCATCCACACACAGGCAACGGTCAGCATCGCCATCGAAGGCAAAACCGACATCCAGACCGTTCTCTACCACGAATTTCTGCAGACCCTCAATATGAGTAGAGCCAGCGTTGTTGTTGATGTTCAGGCCGTTGGGCTGTGCATTGATGACATAGGTATCCGCACCCAGAGCATCAAAAACAGACTTAGCGATATTCCAGCTTGCACCGTTGGCGCAGTCCAGACCAACCTTCACGCCCTTGAAGGAGTAGATGCCCAGGCTGATCAAGTAGCCCATATAGCGGTTACGGCCTGCCACATAGTCCACGGTGCAGCCGATATGCTCACGGTGGGCAAAGGGCAGCTCCGGCCAGTCCTTATCAAAGACATGGAGCTTGCCGTCGATGTAGTCCTCCACCAGCAACAGAGTCTCCTCGGGCATTTTCTCGCCATAGCAGTCGATCAGCTTGATGCCGTTATCGTAGTACGGGTTGTGGCTGGCAGAGATCATGATGCCGCAATCAAAGTCATCCACGCGAGCGATGTAAGCCACACTGGGCGTAGTAGTGACATGCAGCAGGTAAGCGTCTGCTCCGGAGGCGGTCAGTCCTGCGACCAGACTGTACTCGAACATATAGGAGCTGCGGCGGGTGTCTTTGCCGATTACAATGCGTGCAGGCTCGTTGTTGCCATTGCGCTCGCGCAGTGCATTGTAGTACCAGCCGAGGAAGCGACCCACCTTGTAGGCATGGTCAGCAGTCAGAGTAATTCCAGCTTCACCACGGAAGCCATCCGTTCCAAAATACTTTCCCATTATGTAATTATGTCCTCATCCAACGAGTGAATCAACGATCATATGCTTTAGCCGAAATATAATCCGTTGCCTGCTGCTCACCACGGAGAGGTAGCATATTTGAGCAGCA
>JAIHZV010000256.1 GCA_022718015.1 Phascolarctobacterium sp.
GCTCTGATTGGTATGCTGATGCTTGGTAACCTGTTCAAAGAAGCAGGCTGCCTGGATCGTCTGTCCGATACCGCACAAAACGCGTTGATGAACACCGTAACCATTATGCTGGCTACCGGTACTGGTCTGACCATGAGCGCTGAGTCCTTCCTGAACGCTAAGACTCTGCTGATCATCGTTCTAGGCCTGGTTGCATTCGTAGCAGGTACTGCTGCAGGCGTTATCTTCGGTAAGCTGATGTGCATTGCAGACGGTGGCAAGACCAACCCGCTGATTGGTTCCGCTGGTGTATCTGCAGTTCCTATGGCTGCTCGTGTATCTCAAAAAGTTGGTCAGAAAGCTAACCCGGCTAACTTCCTGCTGATGCATGCTATGGGTCCTAACGTAGCAGGCGTTATCGGTACCGCAGTTGCAGCTGGTACCATGCTGGCTATGATCGGTCCTGTTGGCAAATAATTAATAGTCAACTCCCCTGAAGAGGTTGTACTCGAAAGAGTACAGCCTCTTTTTGATTATACAGAAGCAGTCACCAATGTACATAGAATGAGCTGATTAAGTCCAATATTTGGTTGTGAAGTCGCTGCTGATATATTAAATATGAAGAAAAGCTATTATTTTAGCATTTTTTGGCCTGAAAATGCTAAAATAATAGCTTTTTGGTGTGCGTATACAGTGGACATAGAGGCGATGCTTACACTTCTGTCACAAAGAGAAATTAGTACCAGCTCATAGTAATTAAAGAGCCTTGGTACTAAACTTCAAAAAAGCGCTGAAAAGCTTGCTGTGTAGGGCTTTAGAACGGTAAAGCACTAGCTGGAGCCGCCTTCAATTGCAATAATTTTTAGAAAAAACTAGCTGCGGTAGTGATGTAATTAAGCTGTATGCAAGCAAAGTAATTCCATTTGGGAATAAGCTAGTACATTAATGAAAAATGGAAAATCAAAAATACTAAAAATAAAGCATATAAGTCTAATGAACAAATACACTGTCTACACTTAAAGTGTTAATTTTTCAAAAAAAGCACTTTTTATTTTACTAAAAGAGTGCTATAATAAGCACATGGAAATGCAAGAAAATACATAGCAAATCCACGAAGGTTCTTTGAAAACTTCATATTAAATAGCTGATATAGAATGCCGTTTCGGCATTGTATATAAATTAATTTAAAGGAGGAACATAAAATGTCCCCAGCAATCAAATGTCTTATTTTGTTGGCAGTAGTTGCATTATTCTTTGTAACCGAACTTATCCCTCTCGCAGTTACTGCTACTGGCGCAGCTATCGCATGCGGCCTCTTAGGCTTGATTCCTGCAAAACAAGTATTCAGTGGTCTGTCTAACTCCACCGTTGTACTGTTCGCAGGCATGTTCGTAGTTGGCGCTTCCATGTTCTACACCGGCCTCGCACAAGCAATCGGTAATACCGTAGTTAAAATGTGCGGCACAGGCGAAAACAGCCTGATGTTCGGCCTGATGATCGTTGGTACTGTATTGTCCGCAGTATTGTCCAACACCGGTACCGCAGCTTGCTTACTTCCTGTAGCACTGGGTATCTGCTCCGCAGCTAAGATTCCTGCTTCCCGTCAGTTAATGCCGTTGGCATTCGCTTGCGGTTGGGGCGGTATCATCACCATGGTAGGTACTCCTCCTAACATCATCGCTACTGGCGCTATGACCGCTGCTGGTCTCGAGCCGTTCGGCTTCTTCGAATTCGCTTGGATTGGTGTTCCGGTTTCCGTAGCTGGTATGCTCTACATGATGTTTGTAGGTAAATATCTGCTCCCGAACAAACAACTCGATGCTGATCAAGAAATCGAGCAAGAAATCGAAGCAAATGAAACCTCCAAATCTAAACAAATCGTTTCTGGCGTTATCCTGCTGGCAGTTGTTCTGGTAATGGCTCTTGGCATTAAAGGCGTAACTCTGGAAATGGCAGCAATCATCGGCGCACTCGTTTGCGTACTGACCGGCTGCTTGACTGAAAAACAAGC
>JAIHZV010000257.1 GCA_022718015.1 Phascolarctobacterium sp.
GAATGCCTGTGCGACGAGTGCAAGGCGCATTTCGAGGGCCTGAAGGAGCTGCTGACTGCAGCTGGTGTTGAATATGAGGTTGACCACAACTTAGTGCGCGGCCTTGATTATTATACAAAAACTGCTTTTGAAATCCAGTACGCTCCGCTGGGAGCACAAAGTGCTGTTTGCGGCGGTGGCCGTTATGACGGTCTGGTACAGGAAATCAGCGGCGATGAAGCACGCCCCGGCATTGGCTTTGCTATGGGTATGGAGCGCGTGCTGCTGGCGCTGGAGAAGCAGAGCCTGCTGCCTGCCTTCGACGAAAGCATTGACGCTTACGTTGTCTGCCCCAAACAGGAAAGCTTTGCGCTGGCCTTCAAGACAGCTATCGAGCTGCGTCGCAGCGGCTTTAAGGTGGAGTATGACTTCAATGGCCGCAGCATGAAATCGCAGATGAAGCAGGCCAACAAATTCCAGGCAAAACAAGTGTTAATATTTGGCGAGGACGAGCTTGCCCGCAACGCTGTTACCGTGCGTAACATGGCGACCAGCGAGCAGCAGGAAATCGCTATTAATGATATTATTACTTATTTCAATACTTTATAAGCAGAGGTGCTAAACATGATTAACGAAAAACGCAGCCATCATTGTGGTGTGCTGGGCAAGGAGCAAGCCGGCGAGCAGGTTGTACTGTGCGGCTGGGTTGCAAAACGCCGTGACCATGGCGGATTGATTTTTATTGACCTGCGTGACCGCAGCGGTATTGTGCAGGTTGTTGCTGACCCTGACAGTGCAGGCAGCAGCTTCAAAACTGCCGAAGACATCCGTAACGAGTATGTTATCAAGGTAATTGGTAATGTTCGTCTGCGTGATGAAGAAACCATCAACGAAAATATCCCGACTGGTACTATTGAAGTGCTGGCACATGATATCGAAGTGCTGAACGGTGCAAAAACTCCTCCGTTCTATATCAAAGACGGTATTGATACTGACGAAAACCTGCGTCTGAAATATCGTTATCTGGACCTGCGTCGTCCGGAAATGCAATATAACCTGATTCTGCGTCATAAAGTAGCTAAGCTCATGCGCGACTACCTCGACGAGAACCATTTCCTGGAAATCGAAACTCCGATGCTGTGCAAATCTACTCCGGAGGGCGCTCGTGACTACCTCGTTCCGAGTCGTGTAAACCCCGGCAAGTTCTATGCACTGCCGCAATCTCCGCAAATCTTCAAGCAGCTGCTCATGGTAGCTGGCATGGAGCGTTACTTCCAGATTGCACGCTGCTTCCGCGATGAGGACCTGCGTGCTGACCGTCAGCCGGAATTCACCCAGCTGGACATGGAAATGTCCTTCATGGAGGTTGATGAGATTCTGGAGCTTATGGAAGGCCTGATCCACCACATCTTCAAGGGTGCGCTGGGCAAGGACATCCAGATTCCTTTCCAACGTCTGACCTGGGACGATGCTATGGATCGTTTCGGCAGCGACAAACCGGACCTGCGCTTTGGCATGGAGCTGAAAAATGTCAGCGAAGCTGTACAAGGCTGCACCTTCCAGGTATTCAACAATGTTATCGCTAACGGCGGCCAGGTAAAATGCATTAACGTTAAAGGCTATGCAGACATTCCTCGTCGTCAGCTCGATGAGCTCGTTAAATTCTGCGGCATCTATGGTGCTAAGGGTATGGCTTGGCTGCAATTCCCGGCAGAAGGCGGCGTAAAATCCTCTATCGCTAAATTCTTCAGCGATGAAAACATTGAAGCAATCAAAAAGGCTGCTGAAGTTGAAGCAGGCGACCTGCTGCTCTTCGTTGCTGATAAACCGTCCGTAGTTGCTGCTTCCTTAGGCGCACTGCGTATCGAAATGGCTAAACGCCGTGGTCTGATTGATCCGGATAAGCTGGCCTTCACCTGGGTTGTTGACTTCCCGATGTTCGAGTACAACGAGGAAGAAAAACGTTATGTTGCAATGCACCATCCGTTCACCGC
>JAIHZV010000019.1 GCA_022718015.1 Phascolarctobacterium sp.
GACTTATCGTTTTCTTCGAGGGCTGTCTGGCAGGCCTGCGTGGTCAGGACTGCGAGGTGCTGGAGGTAACGACGCGTGCCTCTGCACAGATGAAGCCAATTGAACCGATTGATTTGGAATATCCGTATTGCACGGAGTTCATTGTTAAGGATGCTAATGTTGATAAAAAGACGGTCAGCGAGGCGCTGCAGGATATGGGCAATTCGATGATTGTGGCAGTGGTAGAGGATATTGTCAAGGTACATATCCATACGAAGCATCCTGGTCAGGCGCTGAACAAGGCGCAGGAGTGGGGCACGCTGCATGACATCAAGGTAGAGAACATGCGCGACCAGCACGAAAACCGTTTGTTTACAGCTGAGGATATTCAGCCGGTGAAGCATGGCGTGGGCGTCTTGACTGTCGCTGCCGGCGACGGTATTGCCAAGATTATGCATGATATGGGCGCAGCCGAGATTATCAACGGCGGCCAGAGCATGAACCCGCCTGTAGAGGCCTTCGTGAATGCGATTGAAAATGGCACCTGCGAGCAGTATATTATTCTACCGAACAATAAAAATATCATCCTGGCAGCAGAGCAGGTACGCAAGCTGCTGGGCAACTCCAGGGTTGCTTATGTGCCGAGCACCAATCTGGCGCAGGGACTGGCAGCGCTGCTGCACTTTGATTCCACCCGCAGCCTGGAGGAAAACACCGTTATCATGACGAAGGAAGCCAAGGAGGCTACCGGCGGCAGTGTGACGGTGGCTGTACGCGACAGCGTAGTCAACGGTATCACCGTACATGAGGGCGATTATCTGGGCATTCTCAACGACAAGATTGTCGCAAGCGGCAGCAGCGTAGATGATGTTCTTGATGCTATGCTTGCGGACGGCGATTATGAGCTTATTAGTCTGTATTACGGTGCAGACATTACTAAGGAGCAGGCTGAGGAGCTTGCTGATAAATTAAGAGAGCGTAATGACGAGTGCGAGGTAGAGCTTTTCTACGGCGGTCAGCCTCTCTATCCGGTTATTTTATCAATGGAGTGATAAAAAATGCTTACACGTCAGGAGCTAAGTACATTGCTGCGTGAGCGTGGCTATAAGGTTACACCGCAGCGCTTGGCCGTTTATGAGGCCTTGTCTGATGAAACATGGCACCCTAATGCAGAAATGCTCTTTCGCAAGCTGCAGCCGAAATTTCCGGCGATGAGCTTTGCCACAGTTTATAAAACTGTTGAGATTCTCCACGACATTAAGGCGATTCAGGTTCTTAATACGGGCGAGGACTCCTTCCGTTATGATGCGGACGTGAGTGAGCATTACCATCTGCGCTGCCTGCAATGCGGTGCCGTAGATGATGCACTGATGGACGAGGGGATTAGAAAGCAGCTTACGCAGTCAGTTGAGCTGCAGAGCGGCTATCAGATCAGCGGTCGTCAGTTCTATTTCTTCGGTCTGTGTCCGAAGTGCATTAAACAGCATTAAAATTTACGAGTGTACTAATCACAGGTCGTGGTTGGTACACTTTTTCTTTGCACAGAAAAAATAATTCTAGATATTGCAAATTTCTTTTTACGAAATTGCCACAATAGCGTACAAAAAATTTGCTATAATGAGGTCTATAGTAAGAGAGTGGAGTTTTTGTGATGAATGATTTACAGGTTGTGATGCTGGCAAGCGGCAGCAAGGGCAATGCGGCACTTATCAGCAGCTCAAGGCAGCGCTTTCTTGTCGATATCGGCATCAGCTGCCGTGAGCTTACAAAGCGCATGAAGGAGATCAGCGTCAGTCCGGAGGAGCTGGACGGCGTGTTCATAACGCATGAGCATGTCGACCATGTGCGTGGACTGGAAACCTTTTTGAAAAAATATCAGGTGCCTGTGTATAGCAGCATGCATACCTGGCGTGCTATCTTAGGCAAATATACGGCGATGGAGCGTAAGAACTGTCGCCTTATAGATGGCGGACTGCTGTGCGGCGATATGCGCATAGAAAGCTTTGCGATACCGCATGATGCGGCCGATCCGCATGGGTACAGCTTTACGAGCCAGGCCAGCGGCGCAAAATGCACCTATCTTACTGATGCCGGCTTTATCACGGACACGATACGTGAGGCCGTGGCTGGTAGTGATACGCTGGTGCTGGAGGCCAATCATGATGTCGAGATGCTGAAAAACGGTCCCTATCCGCAGGCGCTCAAGCAGCGGATTTTAAGCACGCGCGGGCATTTGTCGAATAATACCGCAGGTATTTTTCTGGCATCACTGGCGAAGCTGCCTGAGCATGTTGTGCTGGCGCATCTGAGCGAGAAGAATAATCTTCCGCAGCTGGCGCAGGACACTGTAGAAAATATTCTGGCTGATAAAAAACGTCTGGAGGAAACGCAGCTGTTTGTGGCTGACCAGCATAAGCTTGTGGCGGACAGTATGCTGACTCTGGATTTAGGTTTTTGATATAAGGAGTTGAATACAGATGAAAGGTATTTGGAAAAAATCTGCTAATATTTTTGTCTGCGGCCTGTTAGGCGCAGCAATTCTTGTTGCAGGCTGCGGCGACAGCAAAACCTCTGCTGCGGTAAAGGAAAAGCCGGCAGTAAAGACGGAGCAGCAGCTCAGTGCGGCACGCAATACGCCGATTGTGGCAGCTGCGAAAAAGGTTGGTCCTGCTGTTGTGGGCATTACGAACAAGGCCTATGTGCGTGACTTTTTCAACCGCGTGCAGCTGACCGAGCGCGGTACAGGCAGCGGCGTTATCTATGATAAGGCCGGCTATATCGCAACGAATAACCACGTTGTCGAGGGCGCGAGCGAAATCATCGTCAGCCTGCCGGACGGACGTACTGTCAAGGGCAAGGTGCTGGGCGCAGATGCCGTAACCGACTTGGCTGTGGTAAAAATTAATCTGGATAATCTGCCGGTGGCAGAGTTTGGCGACAGCGATACCTTGCAGGTTGGAGAGCCTGCTATTGCTATCGGCAATCCGCTGGGCATGGAGTTCCGCGGCAGCGTGACGGCCGGTGTTATCAGCGCCTTGAACCGCAGCATTGAAATCGGTGAGCGCAAGTTCAACCTGATTCAGACGGACGCAGCCATCAACCCCGGCAACAGCGGCGGTGCGCTGGTGAATGCAGACGGCGAGGTTGTCGGCATCAACAGTGCGAAGATTGCTGTCAGCGGCGTAGAGGGCATTGGCTTTGCTATCCCTGTCAATACGGCTAAACCGATTCTGGATGAGCTGGCACATAAGGGCCGCGTAGCAAGACCTTATCTGGGCGCATCGCTGATGGACCAGGATATTGCTAACCGCTATGGCTTTGAGATGAACCTGCACGGCGGCATCTTCCTCGTGAAGGTTGTTCAGGGCAGTCCGGCAGCGAAGGCCGGTATCCGCGCCGGCGATATTATCCTGAGCTTCAATGGCAGCAAGGTGAAAAGTGCAGTCGAGCTGCGCACGAAGCTGTCTGAATGCAAGGTTGGCGACAGCGTAGACGTTCAGATTATGCGCAATGGTCAGGTTGAGAGCGTCACCGTTGTACTGGAGGAAGTGCCGAGGGAATACGCAAATTGAAGATAACGATAGCTTGCGTAGGCAAGATTAAGGAAAAATATTTGACAGCCGGAATTGAGGAGTTCAGCAAGCGCTTGACGCCGTTCTGCAAGCTGGAAACGCTCTCGATTAACGAGGAGCGGATGCCGGAGAATCCGTCAGCAGCGGAAAAGGAGCAGGTGCTCGAGCGCGAGACGCAGCGCCTTTTGGCTATCATTCCGCAAAACAGCTATGTTATTCTGCTCGATGTCATCGGCAAGCAGCTGTCCAGTCCTGAGCTGGCAGCGAAGCTGGATGCGCTGACGCTGGCAGGCAGCAGCCATATTACGTTCGTTATCGGCGGCGCGTTTGGCTATACTGATGCACTGCGCAAGCGTGCGGACCTGGCGCTGAGCTTTTCCAAGATGACCTTCACGCATCAGATGATTCGTCTGCTGCTCATCGAGCAGATTTATCGGGCGTTCAAAATCAGCAGGGGCGAGAAGTACCACTGGTAAAATAAGGCATAAAAATTTTAGAGTCGTGCAGCTGCTGCACGGCTCTATTTTTACGTTTATTTCAGCTTATTGATGTCAGCCTTAGCCTGCGGAGAGGCTTTTCACGCGTAGAGAATTTTTTTTAGTGATAAGGCAGGAGCTTCTTGCTATTTTCGCAGGGTAATGATAAAATTAACGTGAATATGTGGGCATAAAAATCACACCTTCGTAATGTTGGAGGCGGATGTGTAAAAAAGCCGTTATAGAAAGAAAGGGAACGACTTTATATGTGGAAAAAACTAAAAAGCAGGGGAGCGGAGACTGTAGAGTATGCGATTGTTTTGGCTTGTATTGCAGCCTTTGGCTTAATGTTTTCTGATAACCTTACGCATACACTGGAAACCTTGATGGGCAAGACTGGTTCGATTATCACTAATGGCTCAACGAATAAGGGCGACAAGGATGATGAGACGGATAAGGACGATAAAGAAGATGAAAAAGATAAGCTGGAGCAAGAAATAGAAAACAAAAATCTGCAATGGATACAAAATTTATTGGCTTGCTCTAAGGAGCAGGATCCTAAAAAAGGCTTTGGTACTTACTTGGATAATAGTATAAAAACTAGAAAAGACCTAAATTTTACGAATAATGACGGTATGATTGACAGCGGTTCGAATTCTGTTTTTGTAAATAGGATTGAGGGCATGCTTAAAACTAATGAGACTATTTCTGGTAGCAGCTGGGCCTTTGCTGGTTATACGGATAAGGACGGACAAAAATATTACAATGTTAGTATCTATACACCTGCGAAGAATGATGGAAAAAGCTTAGCTGATTTGCAAGCAGGAGCTTCCATCAAAACAGATGTATATAAGGTTAATGCAGCTACCGGTGTGGTGGAAAAGGTGAATGATCATGGTAGTCAGATAGTGGCTGTACGTACCGACAAGGGTAAGAGTTATAATGTTATCAGAGATAATGATTATAAATAACGCTTTATTTGCAGGAGACGCAGCGCTGCGCTTATAAATCCTCGTGAACGCTTTGAAAACTCCGCTCAAAGATGATATAATAAACTATCATGCTTTGAGTGGAGTTTTTTATGCGCAGAAAAGTATTATTTGGTATTGACTATACAGACAGCGAATTTATCAAGCTGGTGCTGTATCTTTTTGTGGGTGGCACGGCGGCGCTGGTTGAATGGGCGCTGTTTTACATTTTTATAACGTATGTGCTGAACGCCTTTGGTCTGGGGCTGACGTCGCTGACGATGCTGGCGACCTCGCTGGCCTTCTGCCTGTCGACGCTCTACCATTATTTTTTAGGCAATGTGCTGGTTTTTGACAGCGGCAGCCGTTACGACCGCGGCAAGGAGCTGAGCCTGGTTTTCCTTGTGAGCATTATGGGGTTGGGCTTTAATTTGCTGCTGATGTATATTTTCGTCACGCTGCTAGGCTGGCAGCCGATGCTGTCGAAGGTGCTGACGAGCTGTATAGTTGTTGTGTGGAATTATCTTTCACGTAAGAAGTGGATATTTAGGAGTTAAGAATGCCTGTAGAATATGTTGATGTAAAAAAATTTAAGAAGGTCGTCCTTCTGTACAACCGCAATTCTGGCAAGCAGATTTTTGCCAGCATGATGTCCAAGGTCAACGAAACCTTTAAGCGAATTAAGGCTGTTGTCGGTGCCAAGAATGCTGAGATGTGGGATATTAAATATTTTGACCAGATTCCCGAGATTGCTCAGCGCATTGTTGATGAGCAGGCAGACTGGGTAATTATTGCCGGCGGCGACGGAACTATTCGCGCTATGATTGAGCAGCTGGCAAATCGCAAGTATGTTCCTTATATCAGCGTTTTCCCGGCTGGTACGGTGAATCTGGTGGCGAAGGAGCTGCTGGTGAAGTCGGACCCCGAAAAATGGTGCAAGCGCATGTTTAAGGGCATTAAGTCGCCTGTATATCTGGGACGAGCTAACGGCAACGTGTTCCTGACGGTGGCGGGCGTAGGCTTCGATTCTCTGGTCGTAGACAATGTTTCAGAGAAAGAGAAAAAGCTTTTAAATAAGCTGGCATATGTCTGGCAGGGTACGGAGATTATGCGTAAGGAGCTTTTGTTCAACAACTGGCGCTATCGCTTTCAGGTGCGCTTTGATGATGAAGAGGAATGGCTGGAGGGTACCTCGGTTATTGTAGGCAAAAGCCGTTATTACGCAGGTCGCTATAATTTGTTTTTTGGTGCGTCACTTAGCTCACCCCAGCTGCATGTGGCACTGTTCACCGGCGATAAGCGCAGCGATTTTATCCGTTATGCTGCCTGCATTGCGATGGAGGCCTTGACGCTGGATAATGATATTATTATCCGCAAGGCGCGCAAGCTGGAGATTCGCTGCAACGAGGAGAATTTTGCGGCGGAGCTTGACGGTGATGCAGTTACGACGACGCCTTTGGTGATTGAGATGGAGCCGGAGCCGGTTATCTTCCTGGCTTGATGAAAAGATAGGGTGAAATGAGTGGGGAAAGAAATTAATAAAAAACATGGCTGGCTGCTGTTTGTGCTGCTGGCCTGCATTGTAGAGGGCGTGATTGCCTGGCAGACCTTTGCCGGCAGCGACCCGTTTCCGGTCAACGAATTCTGCTTTCAGATTTTTGACCATGTGCTGCGCGAGTGTCTGTTAGCAGGAATTGCCTGCCTGCTTTATTACAGGCGTAAACGCGTGCCGGACAGAATTTTGCGTTATGTGCCGGTTATCGTCGTGGGCTTGCTGTATCTGGCAGACAGCTTTTTTATGATTAATCAGCTGAGCCTGGATAAGGGCCTGCAAACGACGCTGTCGGTGCTGGCAGGCATCAATAATAATATTTTTCTGGTGCTGCTGGCGGCGATGTGCTACCATAAGTATCCGAACCTTTTTATGAAGGGCGTGTACTTCTTCGTCTACGTTTTTTCTGCGCTGTCGATAGTCTTTGATGCCTTTTATTTTTGGCAGACCTCGATGCACGTAGAAAGCGTGCTCTTCCAGAACATCAATATCTATGCGGTGAAGGGCATTTTTGCGACGATGAGCAATACGCTGATTGCCGGGATTATTATCAGTGTCTTGGTGATTTTGCTGCTGTTTTATGTGCCGAAGCCGCAGCGCCGTAAGCCCAACTTTGCGTGGTCGCTGCTGTGCGTGGCGATGTTTACTATGGCGCTGAATCTGACGGACAGGCTGCTTGGCTATGCGGGCATGTATGGCGTGGAGAATCTTATCGGCATGTATGTCGAGGTAGAGAACGAAAAGACGCGTATGAACTACCGCAATATGCTGTCGGTGCCGATTAACGTCAACTTTGTGGGCAAGGCTTTGTTCGATACCGATAAGATTGCCGGCAGGCAGCACGTGGAGCAGCGCGAGCTGACGGCGAAGGACAAGACGAGGATCACAGAGCTGGGCATAGATTATCCGAAGACCAAGATTGCCAAAATCGAGCCGCAGTATGACCGCGTGGTGCTGCTGATTCTGGAATCCATGCACCGCGATTATATCAACTACTATAATAGCAATATTCCCGAAGAGGCTACGCCGTTCCTCAATAGTCTAGTGATAAAATATCCGCATCTGAACCGCTACTATTCCTCGGCTGTGCCGACGACGCAGGGCTTGAATGCGACCTTCCGCTCGCATCTGATTATGGATAAGGATATCCCGGGCAAGAGCACGCCGTCTTTGTTCCGCAGCGTGCAGGCAGCAGGTATGCGCGGCATTTTCATGAATGCGTCTAGCCAGTATTATGCCAACGAGCTGCGCGAATATCCGGAGCAGTTCGGTATGAGCGAATACTATGCGAAGGAATATCTCGAAAAGCAGGGCTATACTGGTGCGAGCGGCTGGGGCTTCCATAACGATGTGATGTATGCAGAGACGCTGAAAATGCTTGAGCGTGCGAAGGCGAAGAACGACCGTCTGGTGATGGTGACAAAGACGCTGGATATGCACCAGCCTTATCCCTACACCGGCCTGAGCTGGAACGAGATGCCCGAGAACGTGCGCAGCAATACGAATGTTACGGTGCGCGGCGTATATTGGGTAGACCAGACGCTGCAGCACTTCTTTAAGGAGGCAGAAAAGCGCGGACTGATGGACGACAGAACGCTGTTTATCATCACGAGCGACCATAATCCGCACAGCGGCGGCGAGTATACCAAGCTCGTCACGAAGGCGGACGATAAGCAGAGCATTGCGCCGATTCCGCTGATTTTCATCAGCAAGAAGCTGGCGCCGCTCAACGCGCTGGCAACTAACGAATATGCTTCGCAGATTGATTTGGCGCCGACGCTGCTCTATCTGCTGGGGTTGGATGTGCCGGAGCTGTTCATGGGCCGCAACCTGCTGCAGCACTCGGAAATTCCGTATGCGCTGGGCTATTTCGGCGGCAAGGCCTACTACTGGTCGGATGAGCGTCACTTTGTCGACCAGATGGACAAGCCTGTACCGGACAGCGAGTACGAGGACGCTTTGACGAATTATATTCTGCATTATTATGGCCTGTGGCATAAATAGGCGGAAATAATAGATTATTAATAAGCAAACAGACTGCTGCATAGGCATGTGCGTGCCTGTGCAGCAGTTTTGCTTTGCATCGTCTGTAGGCAAGTATTATGTATACAATATCTTGAGCGCTTAACTTTTGGGGGAGAATAAGTTATAATAGTCAAGATATAATCTATTATTACGGAGGGTATGTTAATGTTTTTGTTAGTTGGTGCGATTGTTGTAATCGCTGTTGTTTATCTGCTGCTGAAGCGTCATGAATCGAGAATGGTGCTGATTGCGGCAGGCATTTTGATGTGCTGCATCGCTGGTAAGCCGATGGCTTCTCTTGACGCCTTCGCTAAGAGCATGACGAATGCTGGTCTTATCACCTCTGTCTGCTCCTGCATGGGCTTTGCCTGGTGCATGAAGTACACTGGCTGCGATAAGCATCTGGTTCTGGCAATCGGCAAGGTGCTGAAGAAAATGGGCTTTTTGCTGATTCCCGGCGCAACGCTGGCAACCTTTGTTGTCAATATCGCTATTCCGAGTGCTGCAGGCTGCAGTGCTGCTGTAGGTGTTATCTTTATTCCTATTATGATGTCTGCCGGTATCCATCCTGCTATGGCTGCGGCTGCTGTTAAATCCGGCACCTATGGCAGCATGCTGAACCCCGGCCTGGTGCATAACGCAGTTATCGCTAAGCTGGCTAATACCCAGATTACCACTGTTATCGGCAACCACATGATGGCTACCGTGGCTGGTGTAGTAGTTGCTGCTACTGTTTTGACCGTTCTGTCTATCGTAATGAAGGAGAACAAGGGCTATGTTCCTGAGGGCGGCGCTGCTGTAGAAGAGGATATGGCAATCAATCCGCTGTATTCCCTGATGCCGCTGGTTCCGGTTATCATCCTGCTGCTGGGCAGCACGGGCGTTGTTCCGGCGCTGAAGATGGGCGTACCGCACGCTATGGTTATCGGTGCGATTATTTCTTTGGCTGTAACTCGCAAGAACCCTGTTGAGCTGACGAAAAACTTCTTCAACGGCATGGGCGATGCTTATGCAAACATCATCGGTATCATTATTTCCGTTGGCGTTTTCGTAGCTGGTCTGAATGCTCTTGGTCTGATTAAGGCGCTGATTAACTGGATGCTGAACTCTACCGGCATCGTAAAAATTGCGGCAACCTTTGGCCCGTTCCTGCTGGCGCTGATTTCCGGCTCCGGCGACGCTGCAACAGTTGCCTTCAACGAAGCAGTTACGCCGCATGCAGCTGAGTTCGGTCTGCAGACGATGAACATGGGCTCTGCTGCTGCTTTGGGCGGCACTCTGGGCCGTACCATTTCTCCTATCGCTGGTGCAACCATTATCTGCGCAGGTATCGCAGGCGTTGACCCGATGGAGGTTTGCAAACGTAACGCGTTGGGAATTACGCTGGCGCTGGTAGTAGGTATGATTCTGCTGCTGTTCTAATAAGAAAAAATTTTGGGTGCAGGTATAGCCTGCGCCCATTTTTTATTGCGACTTTACTCTTTTTCTTGTAGTTGCTCCTGCCTGCCTGTATGAGTTATAATATATCTTGGAGGAAATTATGGAGATTAATACTTTTCTTGAAAAATTACAAAGCTATCAAAGTCCGCTGGTGTTCAACCCCTGGAGTGAATATGATACAAGCTGTGACATCGGCGCTGAGGCGCCTGTAATCCGCAGTGCGAACCTGCGCCGCTATCTGGAGCTGCGCCAGAATGCGCATTATCTTTTTATTGCTGAAGCGCTTGGCTATCAGGGCGGCCATTTTTCCGGTATCGCGATTACGTCGGAGCGCATAATTCTTGGCAATCATCCTGATGTTGAGCAAAAAAGCGTGCTGGGCGAATGGGATTATCGCCGCACGAGTGATGCGCAAAGCCCGCTTTTGAATAATACGCAGAAGCTCAAGGGCTTTAATGAGCCGACGGACACGGTGGTCTGGAATGCACTGAATCGTCATGGCCTGGCTTCCTTTGATGTTATTTTATGGAATATTTTTCCCTTTCACCCCTATAAGGAGGGCAAGCTGCTCACCAACCGCACGCCGACGACGAGCGAGCTGGATGTAGGCATTGAATATGCCAAGATGCTTTTGGAGCTGCGCCCGGGGATGAGGATTGTTGCTATCGGGCAGAAGGCACAGGCGACCTTGACACGCTATGGCGTGGATTGTATGGCTGTGCCCCATCCGTCGATGGGCGGTGCGAACCGCTTTAAGGCGGCTGTAGCGGAGCTCTTGGGCGGAGGCGAGTAGCATGGGCTTGGAAGCAGGAAGCTTAAATCGTGAGCAGACGCTGCATCTGGCGCTGGCGATGGGCAAGGCGCTGCTGAAAAACGGCGCGGAAACCTCGCGTGTCGAGGACACTATTTCACGCTTTTGTCATATGCATGGCTATCACGACATCAACGTTTTCGTAACGCCGACGGTCATTATTCTGGGCGATGAGACGAGCGACGGCTCGACGATTATCAGCCGTATCCGTTCGCGCAGCACGAATCTGAACGTTATCAGCGAGGTCAACGATTTTTCCTATAACGTCAACAGCTGGCCGCTGACGTATCAGCAGACGCTGGATTACCTGGACGGCCTGCTGCATAAGGCGCCGCCCTACGGCGAGTGGAGCGTCTGTACAGCGTCGGCAGTCAGCTCGGCGGCCTTTTCGATGATGCTGGGCGGTAATGCGCA
>JAIHZV010000258.1 GCA_022718015.1 Phascolarctobacterium sp.
ATATAGTAGGCATGCAGCCTGCGTCCTGACGGAGTCAGGCGCAGGCGCACAATACGCTTATCCTTGGCATCGGTGATTTTTTCGATAACGCTGATGGCCTCCAGCTCGCGCACAAGGCGGGTGATGCCGGGGCGTGTAACCTGCAGCAGGTCGGCGATATCGCTGACCTTGGGCGGCTGCGCGGTGCGTTCAAGCTGCTCGATATAGTCAAGCACCTTGAGGTTTCCGGGCGTCAGGCCTTCCGGCAGAGGCGGCTGCAGCTCCGTGATGCGTTTGGCTTCGTGGCAGGTGGTGAGTAAGGTTTTTATTGCTTCTATTGGTAAGTGCATGATGGTGCTCCTTTCGCTAAATAGGTTACTTAAAGTAATTATCAAAAGTAATTATATTGCGTGGCTGTGGAATTGTCAAGCATGGTGGATAACAAAATAATTTCAGAATATTATTGACTATTATTTTCTCCTAATGTATAATATCCATATGATGTAACCTATATACAAACGCAGGCGTAAGGAATACTTTTTTATGCTTTCTGTTTCGCTGCGACAATAATATAAGTAGTTCCCTCTGGTGCTTTTGGTACTAGAGAAGCTTCACCTTCCCTTGGTATGGAGATTTTGAAGAGTAGTACGATTAACTGGCAGATGCAAGTCTGTTTGTTAGTGTACTACTCTTTTTTGTTGCTTGATTTGTCTGCTGCTGTATTTTTTATATCAAATATGCTAAAATGAAAGCGAGGAATAACATGTCTCAAAAAAGAAATACTGAAGATCTTCTTGAAAAACTAGCACGTCTTAAAGCTGCTATCCCAAGCATGAATATGTTTCGAGATCTTTTTGCTCAGGCAGTGCTTATGGATAATGCTTCTTGCGAGCACGTTTTGCGTATTTTAACAGGAAACAACACGCTTAAAGTCAAGAAGAATAACATTCAGCACTTAATCAGCAAGCTTACATCTCATAACATTATCATGGATGTGCTTGTTGAAGATGCCAACCACAAGCTTTATGAAATTGAAATTCAGAAGGCTGCTGGTAATATTGCACATGAAAAGCGTATGCTTTATTATGCTTCTTCCATCATCAACGATTACTTTTTTAAAGGTGATCAGACCTATGATTCTGTCCCGGAGCTGCATATTTTCTATATCAGCGAAACAGATATCTGGCATAGGGGAAAAACTTACTATCCTGTATTGAAGCATTTAGGCGATTTGACTACACCTTATGATGATGGCCTGCATATGTATTACATCAATGCAGAGGTTAATGACAATAGTGAAATTGCCAATCTAATGCAATTTTTTAAAACTGCTGATGCTAACGATGATAGCCAAGGAAGCTTATCTAAACGCATCACTACGCTTAAAACTAAGAAGGAGGGTTTGACTTTTATGGATGATTTAATTAAAGAATTTTATGATGCCGGTGCTGATAA
Source organism: Phascolarctobacterium sp. (assembly GCA_022718015.1). Lineage (GTDB taxonomy): Bacteria > Bacillota > Negativicutes > Acidaminococcales > Acidaminococcaceae > Phascolarctobacterium_A. The sequence goes on from JAIHZV010000258.1 coordinate 1,435, forward strand.
AGGTAAAGTGGAAGCTACTTTAAAGAATTTAAAAAGTCTGATGGCAACATGTAAATGCTCTGTTGATAAAGCAATGGATTTGCTGGAGACTCCTGCGGAGGAGCGCCAGTATTATAAGGATCTTTTAAATCAGCATTAAATTTTACTCTCTCCCTGCTTTGTGTTACAATATTCTTAACAAGGTCAATATTGAAAGGGGACATGTAAAATGAAATGCGATTGTGCAAATTGTCCGTCACATGCGTGCTACACCAAGGGCGTGAACTGCACCGGCGTACCGCTGGAGGAAAAGGCTGAAAAGATGATGCAGGCCAGAACGATCACCGCCCCTTCCATGCACACGCCCACATAGCTTCTGAGGAACGCCTTGCCGAAATGGGAAGTCCCCTCTCCGGCAAAGGATGCCAGTGCCACCGGGGACAGCGCGGCATACATATAAATCTTAAAAAAGCGCCCATAAACGGTGAGGATCATAATGAAGGCCAGCACCGTAATAAACAGGCTCCCCAGCAGCGTCACCAGCCA
>JAIHZV010000259.1 GCA_022718015.1 Phascolarctobacterium sp.
GATGGGAATCGAACCCACAACATCAGCTTGGAAGGCTGAGGTTTTACCACTAAACTACACCCGCAAATAGTGGTCGGAGTGGCAGGATTCGAACCTGCGACACCCTGCTCCCAAGGCAGGTGCGCTACCAAACTGCGCTACACCCCGAATACAAAAGGTATTATACCATATTGATTTCTTAAAGTCAAGTACAATTCTCACAAAGATTCTTGTGCAAAATCACACCAGATACAAAAAGAACCGCACTCACATGCGGTTCCTAAGTTTTAAATTTGGTCGGGGCGGCGAGATTCGAACTCACGGCCTCTTGTACCCGAAACAAGCGCGCTACCAAACTGCGCCACGCCCCGACATTTTGTTGTTGGTGCTTTATGCATCAGCAACGAATATTATTATAAGGCATCATCAAGCTTTTGTCAACACCTTTTTTGAAAAAACTTCAAAAAAGTTTTTCGGTCCTTTTTTAGCCCTGGGTTACGACACGAATGCTGGTAACTTCAAAGGATTCGGCAATGGCCGGCAGGATCTCACGCTCAATGTTGGTGCGGTGCAGCTCGCTTTCTGCTACCAGCATGATGCGGGTATCAGCATAGTTGATGTTATGCAGCTTGCTTACCAGACGCTTGAAGGTTTCTTCACCAATAATTGCTTTAAGCTTTTGCAGGCGTTCGAAAACCTCCGGCTTTTCTTTTTGCATACGCTCTTCCAACGGGGAGAACGGAATAGTTACTACACGAGCATCACGCGCCAGGACGTAATTCTCTTCACCTTCGCCAGGTACTACTAAATCTTCACGCATTTTTATATTCCTCCAACTCTATACTTTAACTAAATGAACCTGCAAACGCAGAATTTATTCCTTTATATTATATGTCACGAACACTTTTCCGTCAAGCAGCAGGATTTTTACCATTAAAGTAGAATATATATGGCGGAAAAATTGACAAGGAGTGGTACTATGTCTCTCGCAGAAGATTTTAAAAAATTTGCTATGCGCGGCAATGTCATGGATATGGCTGTCGGCGTTATCATCGGCGGCGCTTTTGGCAAAATCGTCACCTCTGTCGTAAATGATATTGTTATGCCGCCTGTCGGTATGCTGCTGGGCAATGTTGATTTCAGCAATCTGTTCATCAGCCTCAACGGCAAGGAATACGCAACACTCGATGCAGCAAAAAAAGCCGGCGCTCCCGTCCTCGCCTACGGCAGCTTTCTGAATACGGTAATCGACTTTCTTATTCTTGCCTTCATTATCTTTATGATGATCCGCCAGATCAACAAGCTTACGCCGGCACCGGCGCCAAAGCCGGAGCCACGTCTGTGCCCCTACTGCAAGTCGGAGATTGCCGACGATGCGACTCGCTGTCCACATTGCACCTCGCATTTGGAGTAAACAGCTCCCCAAAATTACAAAACGACTTCTTTGCTATGGCATTTTCCTGTGAAATGTGAATTTTGACAGGGAAATGCCATTTTTCACGCATTTTAGTTTGCTAAAAAACGCTATATACGTTATAATGGTATGCATACGAAAATCGCCCAGTATTTCTGGCTTAAAATTTTACGACTGACGCTAGTTGTTTGTAATCTGCGTCACATTATAAGGAGGTTTATCGATGTCAGTATTTGACGTCTTACAAGAGCGTGGCTTCATTAAACAAATGTCCCACGAAGCAGAGATCAAAGAATTATTAGAAAAGGAAAAAATCACCTTCTATATCGGCTTCGACCCCACCGCCGACAGCCTGCATGTTGGTCACTTCATCGCGCTGATGATGATGAGCCATATGCAAAGAGCCGGTCACCGTCCTATCGTGCTGCTTGGCGGCGGTACCGGCATGGTTGGTGACCCCAGCGGCAAGGACGAAATGCGCAAGATGCTGACTCCGGAATTCATCGAGCACAACATTGCCTGCTTCAAGAAGCAGATGAGCCGTTTCATCGA
>JAIHZV010000260.1 GCA_022718015.1 Phascolarctobacterium sp.
TGCTGCTGAAAAGAGCGGCGCTGCCGAGGGTACTCCGGAATTTGAAGCTGCATACCGTGAAGAGCTGGCTAATTCCGAAACTGCTAAGAAGCTTGAAAAATACGGCTACAATTATGAAAAATATGGTATGCCGGAAACTGTTGAAATTGATAAATTTGGTGGCAAGAGTGTCAAAGCAGTACAGATCTCTGTACCTGTCTTCGACGGTGCGCATGAGCAGGATATTGCTGATGCCCTGGAGCTGGCAGGCATTGATAAGACTGCTAAGACAGTTCTCTATGATGGTCGTACCGGTGAACCCTTCGATAACCCTGTTACCGTTGGTCTGACCTACTACCTCAAGCTTCACCATTTGGTTGATGATAAGATCCATGCCCGCAGCACAGGCCCGTACTCCTTAGTAACCCAGCAGCCTCTGGGTGGTAAGGCACAGTTCGGCGGCCAGAGATTCGGTGAGATGGAGGTTTGGGCGCTGGAAGCATACGGCGCTGCCTACACTCTGCAGGAAATCCTGACCGTTAAGTCTGACGACGTTGTTGGCCGTGTTAAGACTTATGAAGCAATCGTTAAGGGTGAAAATGTACCTGATCCTGGTATTCCTGAATCCTTCAAGGTACTTGTTAAAGAGCTGCAGTCCATTGGTCTGGACATCAAGGTTCTCAACGAGGACGAGGAAGAGGTATCTCTGCGTGACGACGAAGATGATGATATCGCAACGACTGCACGCGAGGTAGATCTGGACATCAATGGTCAGGTTCAGGAAAATGCTCCTGAGCAGCCTGTTGATGATTATGCTGATAATGACGCTACCGAGGATAATACTGATGACGTTATCGCTGACCTGGGCAACGGCATGTCCGTTAACGACGGCGCTGATAGCGATCTGAATGATCCGGAAAACATGTAATAGAAGGGAGCGAATGATTCTTGATCGACGTAAATAATTTTGTGTCTATGCGTATCGGTTTGGCTTCTCCTGATCAGATCAGAGAATGGTCTTATGGCGAAGTAAAGAAACCTGAAACCATTAACTATAGAACCTTAAAACCAGAACGTGATGGCCTGTTCTGCGAGAGAATCTTTGGCCCTACAAAGGATTGGGAATGTCATTGCGGTAAGTATAAACGTATCCGTTATAAAGGCATTGTCTGCGACAAGTGCGGCGTAGAAGTAACCCGCAGCAAGGTTCGTCGTGACCGTATGGGTCATATCGAGCTGGCTGCGCCGGTTTCCCACATCTGGTACTTCAAGGGTATTCCTAGCCGTATGGGCTTGATCCTGGATATTACTCCGCGTAATCTGGAAAGAGTTCTGTACTTTGCAAGCTACATCGTTCTTGATCCGGGTGAAACCGGTCTTGCTAAAAAACAGATTCTGACTGAAAAAGAATATGTTGAAAAGCTGGACGAATATCATGATAAACCCTTCCGCGTTGGCATGGGTGCTCAAGCTATCAAGGAGCTACTGGAAGAAATCGACCTGCCTACCCTGGTAGAAGAGCTGCGTGCTGAAATGAAGGAAGTCAGCGGTCAGCGCAAAATCCGCGCTGTACGCCGCTTAGAGGTTGCTGAGGCTTTCCTGAAGTCCGGCAACCGTCCTGAATGGATGATTATGGATGTTGTTCCGGTAATTCCTCCTGAACTGCGTCCTATGGTACAGCTCGATGGCGGCCGTTTCGCAACCTCCGACCTGAATGATCTGTATCGCCGTGTTATCAACCGTAACAACCGTCTGAAACGTCTGCTGGAGCTGCATGCGCCTGATATCATTGTCCGCAATGAAAAACGTATGCTGCAGGAGGCTGTCGATGCTCTGATTGATAACGGTCGTCGTGGCCGCCCGGTAACCGGTCCTGGCAACCGTCCGTTGAAATCTCTGTCCGACATGCTCAAGGGTAAGCAAGGCCGTTTCCGTCAGAACCTGTTAGGTAA
>JAIHZV010000261.1 GCA_022718015.1 Phascolarctobacterium sp.
TCCATTCGTGCCAGTCCCTCTTCGCGGGTGACGTAACCGCGGTCGATTCCCGCAAGGATAGCCATGATGCCGAAGCCGCTGCGCCAGATCATATCATCCATAGAAGTAAATTTGCTGTTCTCCTGCAAAAATTTCGGGTTGAACAGCTCCTGAAAGCTCACCTTGTTCAAAATCTTCGCCAGCTCCTGATCCTCAGTGAAAATTCCCAGATAATATTTAAAGGTTTTATCTAATTTATTCTTTTCCATGCTTCATCCTCCAGAAAAATTTTTCGTAAGCCTGCCTCACGGCAGCATATATGTTATTGTAACACAAAACCACGACAAATGGCACTACTATTTTCTAATTTAAAGCTAAATGTAACAAAAAAGGAAATCCGCACACTAAAGCGTTGAATTCCTAGTAAAAGCATAGTAAAATAAGGTTTATAAGAAAGGTTGTGACAGCATGAAAATCTCTACCAAAGGACGCTATGCGCTGCGTCTGATGCTAGATTTGTCGATTAACCATACAGGTTCCTATATTCCCTTAAAGACCATCGCGCAAAGGCAGCATATTTCAGATAAATATCTCGAGCAGATTATTCATCTTTTGAGCAAGAACGGCCTTGTGCAAAGCGCCCGCGGCGCTATGGGCGGCTATCGTCTCGCACGCACGCCTGAGCAATACAACGTAGGCGAAATTCTGCGCATTGTCGAGGGCAGCCTGGCGCCTGTGTCCTGTCTGGACTGTGCTACACCCTGCGATAAGATTGACTCCTGCATCACCATCGGTCTCTATAAAAAAATTCAAGACGCGATTGACGAAGTGGTTGACCACACCACGCTAGCAGATATGATTAATGAATATCGCAGCAAGCATCAGGATAAGCCTGATTATATGCTTTAAGAGCAAGCCTGCAAGCAATCTATACTACTAATCCGGCCTTTATGACCTAAATTTTTTTCTAAAGTGAGGAGATATTATGAACAGAGAAGAAGCCTGGAAATTACTCACCGAATATAACAAGGAGTCCTTTCATCTGCGCCATGCGCTGACCGTTGAAGGCATCATGCGCTATTATGCCAAGGAATTAGGCTATGGCGACCAGGAGGAATACTGGGGCAACGTCGGTCTTTTGCATGACCTGGATTTTGAGCTCTATCCGGAAGAGCATTGCGTTAAATCGCAGGAGCTCATGCGCGCACACAACGTTGACGAAAGCATCATCCGCTCTACTGCCAGCCACGGCTACGGTCTGACCGCTGCCAACATCGCGCCGGAGCATCAGATGGAAAAGGTGCTGTTCGCTATCGACGAGCTGTCCGGCCTCATCGGTGCCGCTGCTCTTATGCGTCCGTCTAAGAGCGTGCAGGACATGGAGCTGAAGTCACTCAAGAAAAAATTTAAGGATAAGCATTTTGCCGCAGGCTGCAGCCGTGACGTTATCAAACAGGGCGCAGAAATGCTCGGCTGGCCGCTGGACGAGCTTATGGAAAAAACCATCGCCGCTATGCGCGTCGATGAAGCAGCAATCAACGAAGTCTGTGACAAGCTGTGAGCAGGTCTGCACTGCTCGCCTGCGCCCTGCTGCTAGCCGCAGGCACGGCTTATGCCGCTACGCCTGACGAGCTGTGGCAGGATTATCAGAAGCGCCCTGACATCGTTTCGACAACGCCTGTCAAGCCAAAGCCGCACGAGCTGCCGCCTATTACAGTAGAGCCGAAGGAGAGCACGCCTGACGCTCCTGCCAACGCCAAGGTGCAGAGCGAGCAAGCGCAAACGCCCAACGCTGCACAAAAGCAAACAGAAGTCAAAAACGAGCAAGCGCCAAAGCCCGCACCTGTACAAGCAGAAGAACAAAGCAAGCAAGAACAAGCGCCTGACGCGGCACCTGCAAAAGCGCAAGCGCAAGCCGCTCCTGTTGTCAGCAG
>JAIHZV010000262.1 GCA_022718015.1 Phascolarctobacterium sp.
TGCACAAAAAAGCACCCCCGCTAGTGCGAGAGTGCCCTAAAATATTTTATTTTTCGTCCTTCTTGGCGAAAACAACCTCCTTCGGACCGTCATTGACTGCGTCCTCCGGAATAATTACATCGTCAAAGCTGATGCCGCGGGTGTGCAGCGTATGGCTCCACTCATGGTCATGGCGATGCCACCAGCCCAGAGCTGTAATAGGAATCCAGCTGTAGATAAACAGCGGATAAAGCAGCAGATATACCCAGGACTTTAAGGAAGCACGAATCTTCCACAGCACGGCCACAGGAAAAATATACTGACCAATACCAACCAGCGTCCAAACCTCTACAGGAATAATTGTATAAAGAATATTCGTGTAGAACGGATAAAAGTTATAAATATAGCTGCACAGAACGAAGAAGGTGGAAATCATCAGGAAGTAAGGCTGAATCAGGTTCACTGAGCAGTCGAGCATCACGATGTTGCGTGTCTTAATCGCCTTTGTAATCATCGGGATGAGATAGCGGTCTGCTACGTCAAAGTGACCTTGCGACCAACGCTTACGCTGGTTCCAGGTCTGCTTGAAGGTCAACGGCTTCTCGTCATAGATAATTGCATCATGCGCCCAGGTTGTCGGAATACCTTCCATCATCGCCTGAATCGTGAACTCCATATCCTCCGTGAGGCAGGTTGCACGCCAGCCATAACGCTTGAGAACCTCAGTATCAAAGCACATGCCAGTGCCGCCAAGGCAGCAGGACAAGCCCATGTTATACTTCGCCAGACTCCATACGTGGTTAACAATCCAGAAGGAAATCGCAAACACGCCGCTAACCCACGTATCCGTCGGGTTCTTTGCGTCCATGTAGCCTTGGATAATGCGTTCACCGTTGCACAGACGACTGTTCATCTCTTTCAAAAAATCAGGATGCACCAGGTTATCCGCATCGAAAACGCAGACTGCATCGTACTGCTTATCAAGTTTAAATAATCTGTCAAACATCCACGCCAGCGCAAAGCCCTTGCCCTTGCCGGTTTCGCTGAAGCGCTCATGCACCAGTGCACCAGCCTTGCGTGCGACCTCCGCAGTTTTGTCAGAGCAGTTATCTGCAACAACATAAATATCATATAAAGCATCGTTATAATGCAGACGACGCAGATTATCTACAAGCTGAGCAATAACTCTTTCCTCATTATGCGCACAGGCAATCAAAGCAAAGGTCTTGCTTTCATTATAAATCTTAACCTCTTTTTTCTTGCCGAACAAGCCGAACCAAGAAACGAAAAAATAATAGAGCGTAAAGAATATAATCAATAACTGCAAAGGAATCATGATTATATCAAAATACGTATTCATCAACCTACTCCTTCTCTTCCTAAAGCCCTACTGGCTTTTACTTATTTTTGCCCGTTACTGCACGATATACATGGTTGATAATACCAGCAATCGTATAAGTGAACATTACCACAAACATCCAAGCGCTCGGACGCTCATAAAGCATTGCTGCACCGATAACAAGCGCAATAATCACCGGAAGGCAGTACATAGGATTGCCTTTACCCTTGAAGTCCGGGAAGCGTACTTCACTGTACATAATGCAGGCTACTACTAAGGTAACAACAGCCAGCACAGCCGGAGCAAAGTGATAACCTGAGAGCACATAGGTTGCGAGGAAGCATGCACCTGCCGGAATCGGCATGCCCTGGAAATATCCATGGACAACACCGGTGTTGCAGTTGAAGCGCGCCAGACGCAGACAGCCGCCTACAGCGAACAGTCCGGCGATAACCTGACCAACGAGCCCCAGCTCCTGCAGGCCATACATATAAATCATGATAGCCGGAGCAACACCGAAGGAGCACATATCGCAAAGAGAATCCATCTCCTTGCCAAAGTCACCGCCGCCAACGCCAAGCGCA
>JAIHZV010000263.1 GCA_022718015.1 Phascolarctobacterium sp.
ATCCACAAGCCTGGCGCCGACACTCTTCAATACGGCCAGCGGCACCTGCACGCCATTGATAAAGGCACGGCTCTTGCCCGCAGCGCTAATCTGACGCTTTAAGAACAAATCGTCCTCCTCATCAATGCCATGCTCATTAAGCAAGGCTTTTATTTCCGGCTGGCTGCTGATATCAAAAACAGCCTGCACCCACAGTCCGTCTGTACCGCTGCGCACATAGTCCACACTAGAGCGGCCGCCCAGCACCATGCCAAAGGCATCTATTAAAATAGATTTACCGGCACCTGTTTCGCCGGTAAATACATTGAAGCCAGCAGTAAAATCTGCATGAGCATCCTCTAATAAAGCAAAGTTATGAACGTGCAAAGATTGCAGCATAATTCTACCTCGCTTATCTATATTCCTTCAAGCGCTTCAGCAAGGTATTTACGCCCTCTTTATCTGCTAAAGCTACAAATACAGTGTCATCTCCGGCGATTGTGCCCAAAATTTCCGGCCACTTCATATAGTCGACCGCAAAGGCCACAGAGGGTGCTGTACCCGGCAGCGTGCGTACAACAACCATGCTGTCAGAATGGCGCACACTAATAATAGAATCGTGGAAGGTACGCTCAATACGCTCAAGACGCAGCACCATGCCGTGATCCTTCGGATAAGCATAATGATAATGACCATTGGCATCCGGAACCTTGACGAGCATCAGCTCCTTAATATCACGGGAAACAGTAGCCTGTGTAACATCAATTCCCTGATGGCGTAAAGCAGAGGCCAGATCCTCCTGCGTCTCAATCTTATTATTGTCAATAATCTCCTTTATTTTTGCATGTCTGGTCATTTTCATAACTCATCACCTCAATTAAGCTATATCCTTTAAAAACTCTGAAGCTGCTGCGCATATTAATTACGCATCAGCTTCTGCTGCCACGTCTGATAATAATCTCTGCTTGTCAAGCGTACAAGCTTCATATCATACGGACACTTCTCAATATGCACCATCGTATCATTCGGCACCTCAATGACATTCTCGCCGTCAGCCGAAAGCAGCATTTCCTCACTGCCGGGAACAGGCTTCAGCTCAATTTTTTCTGTCATAGGAATGATGAGTGCTCTATTTGCCAGCGAATGCGCACAAACAGGCGTAATCACGCTGACGTCCAACTCCGGCATAACCAGCGGTCCACCGGCAGACAGCGAATAGGCCGTCGAGCCGGTAGCGGTCGCAATAATCAGGCCGTCAGCTGCATATTTGCCCGAAAGCTTGCCGTTGATAAACAGCATCATATGCGCCAGCTTGCTGAACATACCCTTCGCCAGTACATGATCGTTCAGCGCATGCGCCTGCGCGATAACCTCTCCGTCACGCAGCACAGATGCAAGCAGCATACTGCGCGTTTCAATCGTATAGTTGCCCTGCGACAGACGGCTGATTGCCTTATACATGCCGCGCAGGTCAATCTCTGCCAAAAAGCCCAGCTTGCCAAAGTTAATGCCAAAGGCAGGCACGCCAAGCGGCGCCAGATAACGCGCCATCTGCAGCAGCGTACCGTCGCCGCCAAGGCTGACCGCAAAATCAAGCTTTTGCAGCGATTGCGGATCACTTTCGCAATACGCCTCGCACTCATATTGCTCGGCTACGCTCTCCGGCAACACAGGAATAAGCCGCCAATCCTTGCACAGCTCAACAAATTCCGGCAGCGCTATGCAGACCTTTTCTTTACTTAAGTTAGGGAAAATGCCTAAACGTTTTGCTTCCATAATCACGCCTCTGTCTTAGACCCCTTCTTATCTAAATCGCCATGGCTGCGTCCTACCAGCTCAGCCACATACTCTGCACTGACTGCATCGTCCTCACCCAAGGTCAGGAGCAGCAGATATTCAATGTTGCCCTCCGGCCCCTTGATA
>JAIHZV010000020.1 GCA_022718015.1 Phascolarctobacterium sp.
CCCCAGACAAACGAATCAATAGCGTTCAAAGTTTCCAACATGATGATTTCCCCTCTCGTAATTAAAGTTCCCTAAGTAAATAAAAAAGCCAGAGTACATTCTTTAATACTCTGGTTAGTCAGCGGCCCTGATAGCTTGCACTATCATTTCTTTTCCTCTGTCCACTGGCCTGAGAGATAAGGATGTTTCCCAAAACATCTTTGCACCTTCGGCGCCCATTCAAGGGACTCTCCAGAGTTGTGTCCGTACACGGTTCTTGCTTTCAATCAGCACCTGAGAGTATTGCTCCTTCGGTAGGCATTGCCTTCTCCTATGTACATCATCCACTCGTTATTTACTTATGTATCTTATTATAGCACATCATTTTTAAAAAACAAGCATCTAGCGATATGTATACACGCATACATACTAAACTGTAAACCAAAGTGTATTTTGTACTTTAGCTGCAAACCAAAGACCTTGCTCTAAAAAATATACGGCTCAGTAAAAACAAAACGGCACCGTGGAAACTCTGGGGAGAGTCGCACAGTGCCGCTTTGCTATATTATATTGAGGATGAATATAGCTTATTTATTTTTTACTTCTTGCAGATGCTTTTGGTAAGCCTTGGTTTCAGCAACAACGACGCCGGACAAAGCTACTAAAGCAATAAGGTTAGGAATAGCCATCAGGCCGTTAACAATATCTGCCAGGATCCAGATTTCCTCCAGCTTGAGGAAGGGGCCGCAAGCGATGAGCAGGATGAAGATAATGCGATACGGCAGGATAGCTTTAACGCCCAGCAGATATTCTACGCAGCGTTCGCCGTAGTAGTTCCAGCCAAGGATAGTCGTGAAGGCGAAGAGCACCAGACCAACGAGCAGCAGCAGACTGCCAAAGCCCGGGAAGGCCATCGTGAAGGCGGATTCGGTCATAGCCGCGCCGTTCAGATCGCCGCACCATACGCCGGTAACAACCAAGGACAGGCCGGTCAGTGTGCAGATAACAATAGTATCAATAAAAGTACCGGTCATAGAAATCAAGCCTTGCTCAGCTGCCCATTTGGTTTTAGCAGCAGCAGCAACGATAGGCGCAGAGCCTAAGCCGGATTCGTTAGAGAATACGCCGCGGGCAACACCACTGCGCATTGCCAGCATAACAGTTGCACCGAGGAAGCCACCCTGTGCAGCCGTAGCATTGAAAGCACTGTTCATAACAGTTGCAATAGCGTTAGGCACCTGATCAGCGAAAACAATCATAATACCAACGGTAGTAAAGAAGTACAGCACTGCCATACCCGGAACAACCTTAGAAGCAACAGTAGCAATAGATTTCAGACCACCTATGGTTACAGCAGCAACAACAACGGTCAGCGCGATACCAGTGTAGATAACAGGAATACCGGCAGAGATTTGCGTAATCTCTACGATGGAGTTTACCTGAGCGAAGGTGCCGATACCGAAGTATGCGCACAAAATACCGAAGGCTGCAAACATAACTGCCAGCGGTTTATATTTTTTGCCCAAGCCGTTTTCGATGTAGTACATCGGGCCGCCGGAAATATTGCCGTTAGCGTCAACGGTACGATATTTTACTGCGAGCAGGCATTCTGCATATTTGGTTGCCATACCGAAGAAGGCTGCAATCCACATCCAGAACAGTGCACCCGGACCACCGGCCTTGATAGCAGTCGCAACACCAACGATGTTACCGGTACCAACAGTTGCGGCAAGTGCAGTACACAAAGCCTTAAAGCTGTTTACGTCACCGCTGCCATCATTCTTAGCACTAAAGATTAAGCCCAAAGCCTGCGGCAGCTTAAAAACCTGCAGCAGCTGCAGACGGAAGGTCAGCAGAATACCGGTGCCGACTAAAAGCACCAGAAGCGGCGGACCCCAGACAAACGAATCAATTGCATTCAAAGTTTCCAACATAATTTGAACATCTCCCTCGAAATTCCTCTTTATTTATAAGCAAATAAAAAACCGGAGTACAAAAATAATACTCCGGTAAAAGTCAATGACATATGATAGGCAATAGCGCCATCACATAAGCTTTGCTCTGTCCACTGGCCTGAGAGATAAGGACGTTTATTAAACATCTTTGCACCTTCGGCGCCCATTTAAGGGACTCTCCAGAGTTGTGTCAGCATACGGTTCCTGCTTATAAATAAGCACCTGAGAGTTTTGCTCCTTCGGTAGGCAGTGCCTTCTCCCATATACATCATCCACTCGTTATTTACTTATGTACGCTATTATAACACACTTTCAGAAGAAAGCAAGCCTTTTTTCAAAGTTTTTTTATGTATACACGAATACATAAGGGAGTGTAACTTTTGAAGCAAATCATTGGCAATTTTCACTTACAAAGCTGCGCTCGCTTAAAAGATAGCATGGCAAAGCGATAAGCTGTGCCGCTACAGAAACAATTATGAAGGTATTCAACGAGTAATCATAAACTGCTCCCAATAACCAACTGCCTAAAAACCACGCTAAGCCAAAGAAAAACTCAAATGCACCATAGCTGCCGGCACGATGCTCCTTACTCGTCATCGTGGCAACCGCTGCCTTCATAATAGATTCCTGAGCGCCCATGCCTACACCCCACAAAGCAATACCCAGCATAATCATCGCAGGCGAAGTCGCGCCAAAAGCAAACACAGCAAAGAATGCGGAAATTGCAGTGGAAATAACCAATGCCTTCGTGCGCATTTTGTCAAACAGCCAGCCAAAGAAAAGCGCTGCCACCGCATCCACAAGCATCGCACCGGAATAAAGCAACGGCAAAATACTTTCATCAAAAAGCTTATTTTTTGCCAGATGCATAGTCACCAGCGGAAAATCTACAAAGCCGAAAGCAAAACAGCTGATACCTGCAAGATACAAATAAAAGCTTTTCTTGCCTACAAAGCTATTCTTTTTCTTCTCCTTAGCTTCCGGCTCAAAGGCTTTCGGATTCGGAAAACGGCTTTTAGCAAACAGTAAACAAGCAATTGTGCAGACTGCCGGCAACGTCAGAAAAGCAAAGGCTGCATTATATACCTCGTATTCATCACCATTTTTATAGAGCATTATTACATAAAGCAGCAGGGGACCGATAAAAGCACCAAGCTGATCCAAGGCTTCCTGAATAGCAAAGCTTTTACCGACACCCTCCTGTGATGCTGCAAAAGACAGAATAGTGTTCTTGGCAGGCTTTTTTATGGCCTTGCCAATACGTTCAATCACAAGCAATATGCAGGCGGCAATCCAACCGTCCCTATGTACAAGTGCCAACGCCGGCACAGCAAAAACGTCCACAGCATAGCCTAAAATCATAAAGCCCCAATAGTTGTGCGTTTTATCAACTAAGCGGCCAAAAAGATAACGCAGGCCATAGCCTAAAAGCTCGCCTACGCCGGAGATAAAACCGATAGTAGAAGCACTTGCTCCTAAAATCAATAAATACGCTCCCTTAATACTTGTCGCCGCTTCATGCGTCATATCGCTGAACAAGCTGACGATACCAAGCAGAACGATAAACGCCATCGCGGAATTTTTATTGTGCATATTTACGCCTCCTGTTTAATTAGCATTTTCTTATTATAGCATAATATCTTAACCTTAATTATTCTTTATTTTGCAGAATATCTGCAGATTATAAAAAGTGCCTGCAACAACACATTGCAAGCACTTATAAGCTATATAGTAATATATCAGCTTAGCCTTTTTTTGCCCTCAGCAAAATCCAGCTGCTGTCAGCGTCAATGACCTGCCACTGCTCATACTGCTTATTAACGAAGCTATTATAGCTTGACGGCGTAACAACAACCATTTTATAGGGATTATGCTCCAGCGTCGCGTAAGGCATAACGTTTTTACCAGTCCAGGACATCTCCTTTGGCACATAGCCTGCCACCTCCTGCTCATGCAGCAGCTTGACGATTTTGCTGCTGCTGTAAAATACTGCGGATGTGGGATATTTGCCATATAAGCCAATCTCCTGAACCTGCTGCGCCGTCAGCATCTCTCCCAAATCCTTCGCGCTGCGCTGCTCGCTAAACGGCACAGCAATGCTAAACACCAGCGCTATGTAAAACACCACCGACATCGCTGCAATGCTATAGGCACGCTTGCCCGAGCACAGAAGGATTATATAATCGAGCAGCACGCCGATAATGAGTGACAAGGGCAGCAAAAACAACAGCTCCGATGCTATAATCTGCTGACTTACCACAAACCATGCTCCCACAAGCAGCACGCCTAAGCCACCGCCAACAAAGAACATATAGCCGCCATCCACGCAAGCTGCCTGCTTGTCCAGCAAACTACCCAGCAGCAAGCTGGCAGGGAACAGCAGCGGATACGTGTAGGTGAGATACTTCGTGGCCATACACTGAAAAAATACGAAAACCACCAGCGCCCACAGCAGCAAAAACCTTTGCTGCTCCGTCAGCTTAGGGCGTCCAGCCTGCTGCCATTTATAAACAGTCCAAGGCACAAGGCCGCTCCACGGAAAAAGTGCCAATAAATTTACAAGCGCATAATAATAAAATACATCGTCTCGCGGATGCTCGGAAACTGTTGCCCGCAAAAAATTATGCGTACCAAAGAAGGTATTGATGAAATCACTGCCGTGCAGACTGTACATTGCAGCATACCAGGGCACGGCCATCGCCAGGCACAGCAGCGTACCGCTCGCCAGATGCATACGCTTCAGCACACGCCAATCTCGCTGCCACAAAAGAAACAGCGTAATAATCAGTCCCGGCAGCAGTACGCCAATAGGCCCCTTCGTCAACACGGAAAAGCCTGCCGCTGCGTACATAATGTACCAATAGCTCGCCTTGCCGTCGCGATAACCCAGATAGAAGAACAGCAGCGTTGCGCTGAAGAAAAAGAACAGCACGGCATCAGTAATCACCGATTTGCTGATGAGAAAAAACTCCACACTGCTCAAGAGCACCAGCGCACTGCAAAAGCCGCTGCGCTCATTGTCCAGCTTACTGCCGCCCCATGCCACCAGAGCCAGGCCGCCCAAGCCAAACAACGCAGGAAAAAAGCGCGAAGCAAACTCTGTAAAGCCAAATATTTTATAGGCCAAGGCTGTCAGCCAATAAAAGAAAATCGGCTTATCATACCAGTAATGGCCATAAATCTGCGGCGAAAGCCAGTCCCCGCTCAAAACCATCTCCTTCGCCGTCAGCGCATAGTTAGACTCCACGCTGTCCGTAACCAGCAGGCTGCCATTGCCTGCAAAAAGCAGCACTGCGGCAGCCATAAAAAGCATCAGCCAATATTTTCGCGGCATAAAAATTCCCCCTTCAGCAGCAGAGCCTCTGCCCTGCCTTTCGTTAAGCATAGTATAAGCACCCTTGCTTAACGATTACTGAAGAGGGTTTTCATTTTAAATTAACCTTATCGCGCGCCTAAGGGCAGCTGCACATACATAACCGTGCCCTGAGGCTGGTTGTCAAAAGCCTCGATGCTGCCGCCATGCTGATGCACAATCGCCCATGCCAGCGACAGGCCTAGACCCAGACCGCCCTGACTACGGCTGCGCGCCTTATCGACGCGGTAGAAGCGGTCGAACACCCTTGTCTTATCCTCATCGCTAATGCCGCAGCCCTCGTCGCGCACCTCTATGACCAGGTGCTCCTTCACTCTTGCGCCGCGCAGCGTCACCGTAGTCTTTGCCGCAGAATATTTCAGCGCATTATCAAGCAGGATAATCAGCAGGCGCGACAAGGCCAGCTCATCGCCCTGCACAGACAAATCGGCCTGTATATCCTGCTTCAGCACTATCTGCTTTTGCTCAGCGAGCAGAGCGAGCTGTGTCGCAACCTTATGACACAACGCCGTCATATCCACCTGCTCCGTGTATGCCGGCAGATTATCCTCGTCACTGCGTGCCAGCGTCATAAGGTTCTCCGTCAGGCGGCTGAGCCTGTCAGCCTCGCTGTCCAGCATCTCCACCGACTCCTTGGCAAACTTGCTCAGCCTGCTGTCCTCGTCCTCCCGCAGCCCCTGCACCGCCAGCTTCATGACGGCTAAAGGCGTGCGCATCTCATGCGAAGCATCTGCGGTAAACTGCTTCTGCCTTTCATACATCTGACTTATGGGAAGAATGTTGCGTCTGGCCAGCCAATAACCAAAGTAGCAGGCCGCCATATACAGCACCAGCGCCATGCATAAAAGCCAAAAGAGAGTTTTATAGGCCGCCTCATAATAAAATTCCATATTTTTGAACATATAGAGCGTGCCGACGCGCTTGTCGCCGTCCAGCACCGGCGCCACCGCCGCCAGATAGCGATAACGGGCATCGTCAGCACCATGCATCCTCAGCAGGCGCGAGCTGTCCAGCTGCTTCGGCCAATCGCCCTTATGACGCAGAAGCACCTTGCCTACATCACCGTTGCCAAGCTGATTTAAAATCACCGTCGCACCGTCCGCATCTACAAAATATGCAAACATCTTGCCGCTGCGTATAGCTGCCTCAGAGCAGGGCGCCTCTCGTGATTCTACCCATTCCTCGCCCTCATGGTAAATTTGGGCAATCAGATTATCCTTTTCATGTGCCAAAATCTCCCACCAGATAAAGGTATAAGCAGCAGCCACAATCAGCAGAATTAAAACGCCAAAAATAGCAGCATAAACGCAGGTCATCTGCCTGCGCAGCTTTTCAAAAGGCTTATTCCACATAATACCCCACGCCTCGCATCGTTTTAATCAGCTCCTCGCCGTTCAGCTCCATAAGCTTTTTGCGAATCAGACGGATATGCACATCAAGATTATTCTCCGTCACTTCGCTGTCAATACCCCAGATGCGCTCCTGCAGCACAGCACGCGGAATAACCTGACCGCGGTTGCGCAGCAAAATCTCCAGCAGCTTGAACTCACGCGGACGCAGCTCCACGCGACGCTCGCCATACGCCAGACAATAGGTTGAGCTTTCCAGCGTATAAGCGCCGTAACGCAGATTATCAGCACTGTACTGACCTTGGCGACGGCAGAGAGCATGCAAACGTGCCACCAGCTCCTCCAGCTCGAACGGCTTCACAAGATAATCATCTGCACCGCTGTTCAAGCCCTGCACCTTATCTGCCAACGTATCCTTCGCTGTCAAAAGCAATATCTTGCCCTGATAATCCTCCTCGCGCAAGCG
This sequence comes from Phascolarctobacterium sp., assembly GCA_022718015.1. Classification (GTDB taxonomy): domain Bacteria; phylum Bacillota; class Negativicutes; order Acidaminococcales; family Acidaminococcaceae; genus Phascolarctobacterium_A. Next base: position 7,123 of record JAIHZV010000020.1, read on the forward strand.
CTTGCACAGCTCTAGCCCGCTCAGGCGCGGCATCATCCAGTCCAGCACCAAAGCATCGTAGCCATCAGCATAAACTACTTTATAAGCACTCTCGCCGTCCTGCACCCAGTTCACAGTTATATTCTGCTTTTTGAGCAGCATACTCAAAAGCTTGCCTAAATTTATATCATCCTCAACTAACAAAATCTTCACTGCTATCGCCTCCATTACAGCTATTGTACCACAATGCAGTATAGACGGCTAAAGTTAATTTAAAATGAAAAAGCTGCTGCATTACCCTCTCTTTGTACGATAGTACTTGAAATAAGTTTCCCCTGTAAGGGGACAAGGTGAATTGCCCGTTAGGGCAAGAGAAGGCGCCCTGGGGCGAATGTCAGCATAGCTGACAAAGGGGTATATACAGCAGCTCTATTTTATATTATATATCTCGTCAGCTCGGGCACTATTTCTGCATAGGTGCCCTTTTTATTAGCCAGCAGCATATTGATGGCCCACACCTTCTGGCCGCGGTCGTCCTCAGTACGCGCAGCCTGCAGCTTGCGGCCCTCGCCGGTAAAACGCACAAGCTCCTCTGCCTCCAGCAGCAGCGGCATATCCTCGCGTCTGTAGCCGTCAAGGCACAGGTCAGAAAACATCACCGTCAGCATCAGCATATCGTCCATACGCCAGCATTCCAGACGATAGGCACGACCATCGCTCAGCCTGCCATTATAATAGCCAACGTCCTGCACGCCGTCCTCATCCGGCTCGTAGGGAGAAGGCACGTAGTCCACGCGGCAGGGAACAGGAAATTTTTTAATCAGCATAATCTGTCTCCTTAAAGAGCAAAGCGCCCCAGAGCCTAAGGCTTTGAGGCGCACTTGCTTATACGTTATTCCTCATCAGGAGTTTCTTCTGCTTCTTCGTCAGCAGCTTCAACCTCCGGCATCGGAACATTATATTTTACTTTGATATCACGGTAACGGCTCATACCAGTACCAGCCGGAATCAGCTTACCGATGATAACGTTTTCTTTCAGGCCCAGCAGCGGATCAACCTTGCCCTTGATAGCAGCATCGGTGAGTACGCGGGTGGTTTCCTGGAAGGATGCAGCAGACAGGAAGGAGTCGGTTGCCAGAGAAGCCTTGGTGATACCCAGCAGGATCGGCTTGCCAATAGCAGGCTCTTTGCCGGTCTCCAGCATCTCTGCATTTTGATCCTCGTATTCTGCAACATCAACATATTCGCCAGGCAGCATCGTGGTATCGCCGGATTCCTCAATACGAACCTTGCGCATCATCTGACGCACCATAACCTCGATATGCTTACTGTTGATATCTACGCCCTGAGACTTGTAAACGCCTACTACCTGAGATACCAGATAGTTTTGGGTAGCCTTTACGCCACTGATGCGCAGAACATCATGCGGATTGAGAGAGCCTTCAGTAATACGGTCGCCCTTAGCGATTTCTTCACCTTCAGCAACAGAAAGCTTAGCGCCATACGGAATAGGATATTCCTCAACACCGCCCTCGAAGGTCTGAACCTGAACCTTACGCGCATTGCCCTCTTGTACAATATGTACATGGCCGGCAAATTCGCTCAGGATACCAGGATGCTTCGGTTTACGTGCTTCGAACAGCTCCTCGACACGCGGCAGACCTTGGGTGATATCATCAGCACCTGCAACACCGCCGGTATGGAAGGTACGCATGGTAAGCTGGGTACCAGGTTCACCGATGGACTGTGCTGCGATGGTGCCGACTGCTTCGCCGACGCCAACGTTCTTGCCGGTTGCCAGGTTGCGGCCATAGCACTTACGGCATACGCCATATTTTGCTTTACAGGTGAGCACGCTGCGGATTTTAACCTTCTCACGCAGCTGGCAGATACGCTCTGCCATCGGCTCGGTAACATATTCGTTGATATGGTACAGAACTTCGCCATTATCGTCCAGAATATCTTCAGCCAGGTTACGGCCAATGATACGGTCATGCAGGGACTCGATAATGGTTTTTTCTGTTTTGCCTTCAGTAATCGCTTCAACCTCGATGCCAGCGATATCATTGTTGCGGATACGCAGCTCCTTAACGGTGCCATCAGAGAGGATAGCATCGATAGCAGCCTCGGTCATGGTTTCGCCTTCGTGTACCAGCACCTCGCCAGCGCCGTTAACGATATCAGCAGCAACCTCTTTATTGTTGAAGTTATGCATCATGGTTTCCTTGAGTACGCTATGTGCATAAGCATCGCTGATGTTGATACGAACGTTTTCGATGTCCTCGCCATCCATATCATCAGTAGAATAGAGACTGATTTCTTCGATATTAGCTTCGTTGAGCTTGTTGAACAGCTCTTCGGTGATATTGGTATCTGCTTCAGCAATCAGATTGCCTTCTGCATCAAACAGGCCGGAAGCCAAAGTGCGGCCCATAACCTTCTCACGGATTTTGTTCTGGCTTGCACCAAGAACAGCCTTGCTCAGACGGTTACGCTCCTTGCTCAGGTTCATGCCTACGATATCGCAGTCGTCCTCGCGAACAATAACGTCCTGTGCAACGTCTACCAGACGACGAGTCAGGTAACCGGAGTCAGCAGTACGCAATGCGGTATCGGCCAAGCCTTTACGAGCACCATGGGAAGAAATGAAGTATTCCAAAATGGTCAGGCCTTCACGGAAGTTTGCCTTGATAGGACGGTCAATGATACGACCGGAAGGATCGGCCATCAAGCCACGCATACCAGCCAGCTGACGAATCTGCTGTTTGTTACCGCGGGCACCGGAGTCAGCCATCATGGATACAGGGTTGAACTTATCCATAGTGGATTTCATGAGGATATCGGTAACCTTATCGGTTGCTTCGTTCCACAGACCGATAACCTTACGATAGCGTTCATCCGGACTCATCAAGCCGCGGCGGAACAGACGCTCAACCTTATCAACCTCATGCTCGGTTGCTTCCAGGATTTCGCTCTTCTTCGCAGGAATCTTGATATCGGAGGTTGCGATGGAAATACCGGACTTGCACGCATTGTCATAGCCCATCTTCTTAACAATATCCAGAACCTCAGCAGTACGCAGGTTGCCGTACAGCTTATGGGACTTAGCAACAAGCTTGCCCAGCTCCTTCTTATCAATCAGCTTGCCCAGATGCCAGCCGTCAGCCTCCATATGGAAGTAACGCAACTCCAGCGGCAGCTCGCTGTTGAAAATGGTGTTACCAACGGTAGTGGTTACCAGAGATACACCGCTTTCGCCTACAGCAGCGCCCTTTGCTTCATCATAGATTTCGCTGTTGGGAATATATACTTTAATCAGCGCCTGCAAAGCTACAGACTTATGGAAATAAGCCAGCTGTGCTTCGTCAATGCTGCTGTAACGGTTGCCTTCACCCTGAGCGCCTTCCTTAACGATAGTCAGGTAGTAAGAGCCCAGAACCATATCCTGGGAAGGAACTGCAACAGGCTTGCCGTCCTTCGGTGCCAGAATGTTGTTTACAGACATCATCAGCATACGTGCTTCTGCCTGTGCCTCAACGGAAAGCGGCAGATGGACAGCCATCTGGTCACCGTCGAAGTCGGCGTTGTATGCAGTACATACCAGAGGATGCAGCTTAATTGCACGGCCTTCAGACAGAATCGGCTCGAAAGCCTGAATGCCCAGTCTATGCAGCGTCGGTGCACGGTTCAGCAGTACAGGATGCTCTTTGATTACCTCTTCCAGAACGTCCCAAACCTCATTGGTTGCACGCTCTACCATGCGTTTAGCATTTTTAATATTAGAAGCGGAGCCGCTGTTTACCAGACGCTTCATAACGAACGGTTTAAACAGCTCCAGTGCCATTTCCTTCGGCAGGCCGCACTGATGCATTTTCAGCTCAGGACCTACAACGATTAC
>JAIHZV010000264.1 GCA_022718015.1 Phascolarctobacterium sp.
TGCTCATAGCGCTTGCCGCCGATGATGGTTGCGCCGTCCTCAGCGATTTCAATACGCGGATAAAGCGGCTCGCCCTTAGCAACCTTCGTGCCGTTTGCCAGACCGCCCCAAACAGCGTCAGACAGCAGGAACTGCTCAGGCACAGCCAGACCAAGCTGGGTGTAAATCTTCGGGCTGGTGGTCGGGATATACGGGCTGATAAGAATAGCCACGATACGCAGAGCTTCTGCGAGGTTATACATAACGGTTTTCAGACGGTCAGCCTTCGCTTCGTCCTTCGCAAGAATCCACGGACCGGTTTCGTCGATATATTTGTTAGCGCGGCTGATTAAAGCCCACACGCCCTTGATAGCGTTGTTGATTTCCATATGGTCCATAGCCCATACGTATTTTTCTACGGTTTCCTTAACCAGAGCCTTCAGCTCATCATCGATAGGCTCGCTGGCACCAGCATTCTCCACAATGCCGCCATGATATTTTTCAATCATGCTGACGGTTCTGTGCAGCAGGTTGCCAAGGTCATTTGCAAGGTCAGCGTTTACGCGGGTAATCAGCGCATCACGAGAGAAGTTGCCGTCGCTGCCAAGGTTGATTTCACGCAGCAAGAAGTAGCGGATAGCGTCAGCGCCGAACTCGTCAATCAGGCCCAGCGGGTCGATAACATTGCCCTTGGATTTGGACATTTTATCGCCGTCGACTACGAGCCAGCCATGGCCGTAAACCTCCTGCGGCATCTCTAGGCCCATAGCGTGCAGCATAATCGGCCAGATAATCGTATGGAAGCGCACGATTTCCTTGCCTACGAGGTGCAGGCTTGCCGGCCAGTATTTATGGAAGAATGCATCATCTACGCCGTATTTGATACCGGTCAGATAGTTCAGCAGAGCGTCGAACCATACATAAACAACGTGCTTCTTATCGAAGGGAACAGGAATGCCCCAGTCGAAGGTGGTACGCGTAATGCACAGGTCCTCAAGGCCTTGCTTAACGAAGTTAATCATCTCGTTACGACGGCTTGCAGGCTGGATGAAATCAGGATGCTCTTCGATGAATTGCAGCCACCAGTCCTGATATTTGCTCATTTTGAAGAAATAGCTTTCCTCCTCCATCTCTTCAACGGGACGATGGCAATCAGGGCAGCAGCCGTTCTCGTCGAGCTGACGCTCCAGCCAGTAGGATTCGCACGGAACGCAGTACAGGCCCTTGTAGTTTTTCTTATAGATATCGCCCTGCTCATAAATTTTTTGCAGCGCGTCCTGAACTACCTTGTGATGGCGCTCCTGACTGGTGCGGATGAAGTCATTGTTGGAGATATTCAGACGCTCCCAGAGCAGCTTAAAGTTAGCGATAATAGCATCAACATATTGAATCGGAGTTACGCCCTTTTCCTTTGCTTTGCGCTGGATTTTCAGACCATGCTCGTCACTGCCGGTCAGAAAGAAAACGTCCTCGCCCTTCAGACGATGGAAGCGTGCCAGGCTATCGGCAATCGTCGTGCAGTAAGCATGACCGATATGCAGATTATCACTCGGATAATAGATTGGTGTGGTAATATAATAACTCGGTTTAGTCATTGTTTATCTCTTCTCCTTCGGAAATTAGTTGGTTATATAGCTCCCTTTTGGGGATTTTACGTTTTTTTGCGACCTGTGCCAGCGCAGATTTTTTATCTACGCCCTCAGCCATGAGCCTGCGTACCTCGTCGAGCGGCTCCAGCTGCTGCTCCTCCGTCGCAGCCTTGCCATCGCCGGCGCCCAGCACCAGACAAAACTCGCCGCGCGGAGAGTTTTCCTCCAGCCAGCTCAGACAGCCGCTGACCGTGCCGCGGTAAAATTCCTCATGCAGCTTCGTCAGCTCGCGTGCCGCTGCCAGCGGACGGTCGCCCCAGCAGGCCAAAAT
>JAIHZV010000265.1 GCA_022718015.1 Phascolarctobacterium sp.
TTTTAATAGAATAATTTAATTCTACAAGACGTTTTTGAATTGATAAAACTTCCTGACCGTCATCACCACGCTGGAAAGAAGCCAACGCTGTTACGGCACAGCTTAAACAAAACAACAATGTTAAACAAAAAACAACAACTCTTCGTTTGGCCACTAGCACCTACATCCTTTCTTAAATTTACTACATGAACATTATAGCACAAAACAAGCCATCTGTAAAATTTTATTTTGTTATAATATAGATGCCAGGAATTAGCCTATTTTTCGTTTAATTTGTTACAGTTCTGAATGTGACGAGCCACTAAATATAGTGGTCTATGCTTGATTTCTTCAAAGATACGCCCAATATATTCGCCTAGGATACCTATCCCTACAAGCTGAATTCCTCCCAGAAAGAGAACACAAACAGTAGTAGTTGCCCACCCCGGAACGGCATCGTTGGTCACAAATTTTACAAAAAATACATGACCTAAAAGCAAAATACTACATAAACCGCAGAATAACCCGATGTATAAAGACCAGCGCAAAGGCAGATTGGAAAAGGCCGTAATTCCGTCTAAAGCGAAGTGCAGCATCTTTTTGAGATTAAACTTAGAATGCCCGGCAAAGCGTGGCGGAGCAACAAACTCAAAAACTGCAACCTTAAAGCCAAGCGTATTGACAAGGCCACGGATAAAGCGCGCACGCTCACGATACTGCTTAAAGGCGTCCACGGCAATGCGGTCCATCAGGCGGAAATCGCTGCCTCCCGGCGTAATCTCTACATTAGATAAGGTGTTGATGAGCTTATAATACAAGGACGAGGTAATATTTTTGAAAAAGCCGGCATCCTCTGTTGCCATACGCTTCGTCAAGACAATCTCGTTTCCCTGCTCCCATAGGCGCAAAAGCTGCGGGATGAGCTCTGGCGGATGCTGTAAATCTCCATCCATGGAATAACTGCATCGCCATCAGCATGGTCTAAGCCGCAGGTCAAGGCCATCTGATGACCATAATTGCGGCTTAAAAGATATGCCTCAACATGAGCGTCCTGCTTAGACAACTCACTAAGAATCAGAGCACTGCTGTCACGCGACCCATCGTCAACAAAAATTAGATTATAGTCATATTTTTCCTTTTGCATAACAGTAGTTGCCTGCTTATAGAATTCGTGAAGGTTATCCTCTTCATTAAATACGGGCACTACGATAGAAACTTTCTTCATAATATAACACCATTTCTTTCAATCAGACAAAAAAAGCTGCCATAAGGCAGCCGTTTTTTTAGAAATGAGTACTCAGTAAGCCGAGTTCTGTTCCGCAAAGCGGTGATAATCATTTATCTAGTCTTACAGTTACCTGCAAGCTCAAGCGACACAACCCGGGAGGCTCAGCGGGCCGCTTCATCCCTCCCCTATTTGGTCTTGCTCCGGATGGGGTTTACCTAGCCAACCTGTTACCAGATTGCTGGTGCGCTCTTACCGCACCGTTCCACCCTTACCTGCTAACGCAGGCGGTACACATTTCTGTGGCACTATCCCTGAGGTCACCCTCGCCGGACGTTATCCGGCATCCTGCCCTATGGAGCTCGGACTTTCCTCATCTGGCTTAAAGCCAGCCGCGATTATCTTTCGTACTCAGTAAGATATTTTAACATACTTGGAAGTGTTAGTCAACACTATCGACTGCAAATATATTATGGCAGAGAAAACTGAAAAAGAGATTAATGAAGGTGTGGCGGCTGAGCAGCCAGGTTCCCTGCTCGGTATATAGCTACTCACATAGAAAAATAAGACCTGTCTTATGACAGGTCTTATTTTTTTAACCGGCAGCTATCTATCCTCCCAGGCCGCTTCCAGCCAAGTACTTTCGACGTATAAGGGCTTAACTACTGTGTTCGGGATGGGAACAGGTGGATCCC
>JAIHZV010000266.1 GCA_022718015.1 Phascolarctobacterium sp.
GGTTTGGCAAATAGAAAAATATATAATTGGCCTCAGAGCCATAAACCTTCGCTCCCAACGCCTGCAGATGCGTCCGCAGATAGTAGCGCTCCTCTGCAACCAAAGCAAAGGATTCTCGAAGATACTCCGTTTCCTTTAGTGCAGCCTTGCCTGCCTCCTGCGCCAGCACCGAAACGCTCCAGTCCTGTCCGCACTCATGAAGACGAGTATGCAAGGCTTCATCACTCGTCATGCAGTAGCCAAGGCGGATACCAGGCATGGCAAAGGTTTTGGTAAAGGCCTTCAGGATAATCAGCTCAGGATATTTTGCCAGCAGGTCGCGCAGGCTATACGCCTTACCTTCGCAGACAAAATCCATAAAGCATTCGTCAACCAGAAGATGTGCTCCTATCATGCGGCATTTCGCCAGCACTCTTTCCAGCTGCAATCTGCTCATAAGCTGTCCTGTAGGATTGTTCGGATTGCAGATAACCACAAGCTGCATTCTTGCCGTGATTTTGCCTACAATATCTCGCTCCGGAATGAAATCATTTTCCTCCGACAGATCATAGTAAGCAATACGGCAATTTACCGAACGCAGCGCCTTTTCATAATCAGCAAAGGTTGGTGCTAAAAGCATGGCCTGTCTTGGCTTCAAGGCTAAGACAAGACGGAACAGTACATCAGCAGCACCATTGCCGAAGAAAAGATATTCCTGCGGTACTTGCAGATATTCCCCTGTAGCCTGCGCCAGCTCACGGCAAAACGGATCAGGATAGTTCACGCAGCCCTTCAGAGCATGCTTGACTGCCTCCTTGATGCCGTTCGGCAGACCTAAGGGATTTATATTTGCAGAGAAATCTACAAAGGGCTTGCCGTCCTTCGTCGTCCGCTCAGTATAGATATCTCCGCCATGTTCATACTTATACATATTTTCAACCTGCTTTATTTTAAGATTAGACTGTTAACAAGGTAAACCAGAGAAAACAGTAATAAGCTAATAACAGCCGTCATGTAAAGCAGGTTGTTAACAGCTACAATATCCTCCGCCACAACCGGACGGATATTATCACCAATGGTATCCTTATGAACCAGCTTGCCAAAATAATAATGATCGCCGCCCAGTTGGATGTTCAAGGCACCGGCCGTAACCGATTCCGTCATCGCAGAATTGGGGCTCAGATGATTGTAACGGTCGCGCCAGAAAATCTTCCACGCTCCCGCAGCATTCATATTTAGGAAATAGGATGCCAGAATCATCAAGATGCCCGTAATGCGTGCCGGAATAAAGTTGGCCACATCATCCAGCTTCGCCGCACAGCGCCCGAAATACAGGAACTTATCATTCTTATAGCCTACCATGGAGTCCATAGTATTGATGCCTTTATACAAAAAGGCTAAAGGAGCACCGCCGATAAACATATAAAACATCGGTGCAATAATGCCATCAGCAGTGTTTTCAGCAACTGTTTCAACTGCTCCCTTGGTCACTTCCTCTGTCGTGAGCTCCTTCGTATCACGTCCCACAATCCAGGACAGCTTTATACGCGCATCCTCAAGATCATTGTTATGCAGCGCCGTGTAAACTTTCATACTTTCGTCACGCAGACATTTCGTAGCAAAAATCTGGTAAAACATAATCGTTTCCAAAGCAAAACGCAGCCACGGGTTAACCTTCTCCGCCAGCATCAGCACTGCATACGGCACGACAAAGGACAGTGAAATAACAATCACTACCATCAAGGCACCGCCGAGCAGTAATGCAGTTTTGCCGGGGGCAAGCAGCCGTCGTAGATTTTTCTCCAGAAAACCAATTAAATTACCAATTAAGCAGATTGGATGCGGCAGCCAATGCGGGTCACCGAAAATTAAATCCAAGATAAAGCCTGCTACAATTGCGCCCAAGGTCATCATC
>JAIHZV010000267.1 GCA_022718015.1 Phascolarctobacterium sp.
GACCATCACAACCATACAAATTAAGCTACCTCTGAACAAGGATGTATACACTCAGACAATGTTGATGGCAAGGCATCAGAAAATCGCCAAACTCTTTGACGAAGATTTTTGGGTGACACGATGACGAAGTCAGGAACAGGTAGCATGCTGATAAACATTGTGCTGCTGGTGATGGGTCTTGTGGTGGTACTGAAAGGAGCCTACTGGCTGACCGATGGTGCCGTAAACATTGCATCGCGCTTTGGCGTGAGCCAAATGGTGATAGGTTTGACCATTGTGGCAATGGGAACCTCAATGCCCGAACTGTGTGTTAGTATGGTATCTGCCCTAAGGGCACACCCGACCTGGCCGTAGGCAACGTGGTGGGATCGAACACACTAAACACGCTGCTCATTGTGGGCTGCTCGGCACTTGTAGCGCCCATCATGGTGAAGCGGTCGAGTGTGCGTCGCGATATTCCGTTTGCAGTGTTAGCATCGCTCTTGATGCTCATCTTCTGCCTTGATGGGGGCATTGACCGACTGGATGCCACATTACTTTTCATTCTGTTTGCCGTGTTTATGTTTGTAACCGTGAAGTATGGCAAAAATGAAGGCACTGAAGCAAAGACAACAGCGGCACCCCTCGGCAAGGCGACACTGCTGCTTGTGGTGGGCTTAGTATGCCTCATCTTAGGCTCAAACCTGTTTGTCGACAACGCCTCGTTTATAGCTTCCACCCTCAGCGTGTCAGATGCCGTGATAGGTCTTACCATCGTGGCGGGCGGCACCTCGCTTCCCGAATTGGCTACCAGCATGGTGTCGGCCAAGAAGGGCAACAGCGACATTGCCATTGGCAACGTCATTGGCTCAAACGTCTTTAATATTCTTATGATTATTGGTGTAACGGGCCTTGTCAAGCCCATGCACATCAAGGGCATCACCTCGCTCGACCTTATCGTGATGCTGGCTAGCATATTGCTGCTATGGTTCTTCTGTCGCACCACGTATAAGGTAAAGCGATGGGAAGGCGCCGTGCTCGCTATCAGCTACATAGCCTATCTTGCGTGGTTGATAGCACAGGCCGTGTAATTATTTCTTAAACATCTACTCTTTAATCTCTGATGGTATCATCTCAAATATTTCTTTGAGGCGCTGCGTGTCAAACTTGGGCGAGCGGTCGTAGTTGTAAATGCCGTTCTGCTCTTGTTCTACATCGGTAATTTGAGTGTAGCAGAAGCCTGTGATGTGTTTGAGTGCCTTGATCGACTCCATCTCCTTGCGCAAGATGTTGTAGAACTCTTCAGCATCTTTTATCATACCACCATAACCCCAAGTGTCGTTGCCATGACGTTTCTCGGGCACTACATAGCCCAGGCCTCCCCATTCGTCCAGCATATAGGGCTGTCCCTCATATTTAGCCAGCCATTGCCACTTGTCGCCACGCATATTGCGGTACGGCTCCTTGCCAGGCTCGAGGGCGAAGTCGCGACTAAACTCTTCAGGTGTGCGACAGTAGTTATGCACGGTCCATATATCGGTTTTAATGTGCGAGTCGCCGCTGGCATCGTTCACAGGTCGGGTGCCATCAATCATCTTCGTCATATCATACAGGTTCTGCACAAAGCGGGTATATACGCCCGAATTGGTGGCGCCCCAGGTTTCGTTCAGCGGCGTCCAGGTAACCAGCGACGGGTGGTTGCGGTCGCGCTCTACCAGTTCGGCCCACTCAGAGATAAAGTTGCGGCAAGCCACTTCATTATTTATATCGAGACCCCAGCTGGCACTCTCGCCCCAAGTGAGGTAGCCCAACTTATCAGCCCAATAGTAGTAACGCTCTTCAAAACTCTTTTGGTGCAAGCGGGCACCATTGAAGCCCACAGCCTTCGACATCTCTATATCTTTCTTCAAGGC
>JAIHZV010000021.1 GCA_022718015.1 Phascolarctobacterium sp.
TTCAACTACATGATTATGCAGTCCTACGACTTCTGGAAGCTGCATCATGATTATGGCTGCGTGATGGAGCTGGGCGGCGACGACCAATGGTCCAACATGCTCGGCGGCGTTGAGCTGATCCGCCGTAAGGATCAGGAGCCTGCCTTCTGCATGACCTGCAAGCTTTTGACCACCAGCGATGGCCGCAAAATGGGCAAAACCGAAAAGGGCGCTCTCTGGCTTGATCCGGAAAAAACCTCTCCTTATGAATTCTACCAATATTGGCGCAATGTCAACGACAGCGACGTGAAGAACTGCATGTCCCTGCTGACCTTCGTGCCTATGGAAGAGGTTCATCGTCTGTGCGACGTAGAAGGCGCAGCTATCAACGAGGCTAAAAAGGTTCTCGCTTATGAGGTTACCAAGCTCGTTCATGGCGAAGAGGAAGCACGCAAGGCACAGGAAGCAACCGAAGCTCTCTTCGGCGGTGCAGCCAACAATCTGGAAAATATCCCGACAATTGAAATCACCTCTGAGCAGACCTCTGCCAAGGTTATCGACGTTCTCACCGCTGCTAAAATTTTCAGCAGCAAGCGTGAAGCACGCCAAATGATTAACCAAGGCGGCCTGACCGTTGGCGAAGCTGTGCTGCAGGATGCAGAAGCAAGTCTGAGTGCAGATATGTTTGATGCAGAAAAGAGTCTCTTAATCCGCAAGGGTAAAAAGAAATATTTCCGTCTGCTGATAAAATAAGCCTTTGAAAGCCATCTATGCTCTTTACGGATATAGGTGGCTTTTTTTATAATGTAAAAAACAAACTATTCTTACAACAAAATAGTAAAAGGAGTACTTAATGCAAAACGAAAAATTAAAACCTTCATTAATTATCCCTATCGGCCTGATGTTATTTTCCTTCTTCTTTGGTGCCGGAAACTTGATTTTCCCGCCTGTTTTGGGACAGATGGCCGGTGAGAACATCGGCTGGGGCATGCTAGGCTTCTGCCTGAGCGGCGTCGGCTTCCCTCTGTTGGGCGTGCTTGCTGTAGCGATGAAGAAAAGCGATAACCCTGACGCTATTGCTATGCCTATGCATCCGCTGTATGCACGTGCGGTTACTGTTCTCTGCGCACTGGCTATCGGACCGCTGTTTGCTATCCCCCGTACCGCTGCCGTATCCTTCGATACAGGCATCAGCGCTCTGCTGCCTGCTGCCTTTGACGGCTTCGGCTTACCGCTCTACAGTGTGTTCTTTTTCATCCTGACTTATTTCTTCTCTATTAATCCGTCGAAAATCATCGGCAACATCGGTAACTTCTTGTCCCCGATGCTTTTAATTTGTCTTGCTGTTCTCGTGGTTTGCGTTCTTGTAAATCCCACAGGCAGCCTGCAAATGCCTAACCCTGAATTTACTGCTACCCCGTTCTTCCGCGGCTTCCAAGAGGGCTATAACACAATGGACCTGCTGGCAGCAATCCTGTTCGGCTCCATCACCATCAAGGCTATTGAAGCACAGGGTATCACCGATAAAGCTGTGCTGACCAAGCTCTGCTCCTACGCTGGCCTGATTGCCGCCTTCTTCCTTGCTATCATCTATGTAGCACTGGCTTATACCGGCGCCCTGAGCATCAACGTTTTTGGTGTTATCCCTAACGGCGCAACTCTGCTCAGCAAAATCTGCACCTACTACATGGGCTTCGGCGGTCAGATTGTGCTGGCATTGATTATCTTCTTTGCCTGCCTCACCACTAGTATTGGTCTGACAACCGCTATTTCCGGTTATTTCGCTGAGCTCAGCAATAATCGTATGCAATACCAGCGTTTAGTACTCTTCATTTCTGTATTCAGCCTGTTTGTAGCTAACTTTGGTCTGGAAAACATCATCCACTTCTCCATTCCTGTTATCTGCATGCTTTATCCGATTATTATCGCTCTGGTAATTCTCAACATCGGTCGTGTAATTATCCATGATGATACTCTGACCTTCCGTCTCTGCCTGACACTGACGACTATTTTCGCTATTTTCGACGGTCTGCGCGTTGCCAACATCCGCTTTATGGCCTTAGACAACTTTCTGGCGCAGAACCTGCCCCTGTTTGATATCGGCTTCGGCTGGGTAGTGCCCTGCTTCGGCGGTATCGCACTCGGTCTGCTTTGCAAGTCGTTTACTAAAAAAGCTTAACAATTAACCAAAGAAGGTGTAATCCATGTCCAATGAAAAACAATGCAGCAGCGCGTCCTCCTGTGACCGCAGCAGCTGCGAGGGCTGTCCCTCCGCCAAAGGAGCGCACCAACCCGCAGATTTTACAGCCAAGCTTAACGCAGGCAGCTCTGTAAAAAAGGTTATCGCTGTTGTCAGCGGCAAGGGCGGCGTCGGCAAATCGCTGATTACCGGCCTGCTCGCCAGCGCTATGCAGCGCCGCAATAAGCAATGCGCTGTGCTTGATGCTGACATCACCGGTCCGTCCATGTGCAAAAATCTCGGCGTGAGCGGCAAAGCGCAGGCCAGCGAGGCAGGCATTTTGCCCAAGAGCGCAGCCAACGGCCTGAAGCTTGTTTCTGCCAACATGTTCCTGCCGAACGAAACCGACCCGGTTGTGTGGCGCGGTCCGATTATCTCCGGCATGGTCAAGCAGTTCTGGAGCGACGTGCTCTGGGGCGACGTTGATTACATGTTTGTCGACATGCCGCCGGGAACAGGCGACGTGCCCTTGACAGTGTTCCAATCGCTGCCGGTCGACGGTATCATCATCGTCACCTCGCCGCAAGAGCTTGTTTCCATGATTGTAGCTAAGGCTGTCAAGATGGCGAAGATGATGAACATTCCCATCATCGGTCTGGTAGAAAACTACGCCTACTTCCACTGCCCTGACAACGGCAAGGATTACGAAATCTTTGGTCCCAGTCATCTCAACGCCACGGCTAAGGAATATGGTCTGCAGGTGCTCGCACGTCTGCCCATCAATCCTGAGCTGGCACAGGCCTGCGATGCAGGCAAGCTGACGGAATGCAAGCTTGAAGGCATCGAAGCCTGCTGCGATTATATCGAAAGCAATTTAAAATAAGCCAAACAAAGGCTGCCGGTACAAGAACAACCTTGTTTGCCGACAGCCTTTGTTTATATGAAAAGAGGGGATTTTATGTCTATTACTAAAGTACGTGAGTATTTAAAGCAGTTCGCTGCAGATGAACGCATCATTGAGTTCGCCACCTCCAGCGCCACCGTTGAGCTGGCAGCGCAGGCCGCAGGCTGTGAGCCTGCGCGTATCGCCAAAACGCTCTCCTTCAAGCTGCATGACGACAGCGTTATCCTCATCGTCACCGCCGGTGATGCCAAGGTCGATAATGCCAAATACAAGCATTTCTTCGGCTGCAAGGCCAAGATGCTCAGTGCAGACGAGGTTGAGCCGCTCATCGGCCATGCGATTGGCGGCGTATGCCCCTTCGGCATCAACGCAGGCGTCAAGGTTTATCTTGACGAATCGCTGAAGCGCTTCACCACCTTCTTCCCTGCCTGCGGCAGTCACAACAGCGCCATCGAGCTTACGCCCGAGGAGCTGGAAAAATTCTCGGCCAACTGCCAAGGCTGGGTTGACCTGTGCAAGGGCTGGCAGAACGCTTAACACAAAGAAAAAGGGTTGTCATCACGACAGCCCTTTTATTTTTTGCTCAAAAGCTAAGTATTTTTATTTTTAGCAGCTCACAGCAGCGCCTTGGCTATGGCCTTTTTCAGCAGGCAGATATTTATCGGCTTCGCCAGATGTCCGTTCATGCCTGTCGCCAACGCCTTTTCCTTATCCTCGTCGAAGGCATTCGCCGTCATGGCAATAATCGGTATCGACGCATTCTCTGTATTCAAGGCGCGAATCCGCCTTGTCGCCTCATAGCCATCCATGAGCGGCATCTGAATATCCATCAGCACCAAATCATAGCGTCCGGCAGCGGACTGCCTGAGCTTCTCCACCGCCACAGTGCCATCATCGGCGGTGTCGATAACAAAGCCTGCCTCCGTCAGGATAGTCTGCGCAATCTCCTGATTGAGCTTGTTATCCTCGACCAGCAGAATGTGCTTGCCCTGCAAGGCTGCCTCTATATCAGTCTCCGTTTGTACAGGCAAAGGCTTAGCAGCCTCCTTCCCGCCTCCCGCAATACGGAAGGTCAGGCACACATCAAACTCTGTACCCTCGCCCGGCTTGCTCTTAACCGTAATCGTGCCGTTCATCATATCGACGATTTTTTTCGTAATCGCCATGCCTAAGCCTGTGCCCTGAATACCGCTGACCGTCGCTGTCTCTGCACGCGCAAAGGGTTCAAAAATATGCTTTTGGAACTCCTTGCTCATGCCGATGCCTGTGTCACGGATAACAAATTTATACTTTGCACAGCCCTCAGGAGCGTTCCGCTCCTCCTTAATCTGCAGGCTGATAAGCCCGCCGACCTTGTTGAACTTCACGCCGTTGCCCAAAATATTCAGCAGCACCTGCGTCAGCCGCAGCCTGTCAGCAATAATATGCTCATGCTCAACATCCACCGTATCAAACACCAGCTCCAGCTGCTTAGCGCTGACGGTAGGCTGGATAATCGTGCGGATTTCCTGCAGCAGCTCAGATAAATGCAGCGGCTTCTCCAGAATTCTCATCTTGCCGCTTTCGATACGGCTCATATCCAGCACATCATTAATAAGCGCCAGCAGATGCTCACTAGCTATGCTGATTTTTTGCAAATAATCCTGCAGCACTTCTGGCTTATCCATATGCGAAGCCGCCAGCGAGGTGAAGCCGATAATCGCGTTCATCGGCGTGCGGATATCATGCGACATGCTGTTGAGGAACTGCGTCTTGGCACTGTTGGCCTGCTCTGCTGCGGCCAGCGCAGCTGCAAGCTCCTCATTACGCTTATAGTCTGCCAGCACCAAATCATTGATATTTTTAAAGCCCATAACAAAATTAGTGCTCGCAATACTTTTATCAACAAGAGCATAGCTTATCTTGAAATACTCTATTTTACCGTTGTAATGTCTACGATAGATAACATTATAAACAGGCTTTTTTCTGATTTCTGCCAGCACAGTCTCATACTGCGTTTTTTGGGAAAAATCATCCCAGTCATCCTCATGGACACACAAAGACATATAATAGCGTATGCCGACATTATAGCTAGGATTCTGCCCTATAAACTTCCAAACTTCTTTTATATAATCATTATCTCCGGCACCCTTATATCTTCTGACGAAGCGGCCATCATCCTCAATCAGCCACACGCTCGAATACTCACTCGCCAAACCATTGATAACATGATTCTGCTTGTTAAGCCTGTCGTTAATAGTCAGCAGCTGCTTATTTTCCGAAACATCAAGAAAGGTTGTGTAGGCAATGCGCTCGCCCAAAGGATTGGTGACTATCTCGCTGTGCAGCAGCATATTGCTCGTGCGTCCCTTGGAATTAGTAATCTGGCACTCAAAATCCACTGAGCCATCCTTAGTCTGCAGCTCTATCAGCTTAGCGACCACAGCTTGGTCATTAAAAACAGCAGCGCTCAACGTGCGCGGCAGCTCCGTCTGCGCTTCAGCTATATCACGACAGCCAAACACGCGCAAAGCCTCAGCATTCAGATACATATTATCGTGCTTCGGCAGCCTGTAGGAAACTATGCCGCAGGAAGATTTATCCAAAATATTACGATTGAACTCCTCCGTGCGGCGCAGCATCTCTGTTTTCGCCTGACATTCGCGGTTCGCCTCCTCCGCCTCACATAAAGACAGCTGCAGCCTTTTATTCACCGAAGACTTTTCTAAAACCACAACGCCTTCTGCAACAAGCGGCGTTCCGTTCGCGCGTCTTGTGCTATGCGCTACATCGCGAAACCAGCGATAGCCGCCCTGTTTGCTGCGCATGCGATATTCAATATCATAAATCTTCGCGCCAGTATAATCCTGCAGCGCAGCAGCATACTCATGCGCAACATAGGCCTTATCATCCGGATGAATAAGCGTGAACCAAGACTCCCACGCATCAGGAAAATCATCTTGAGAATCATAACCAAATATTTTACGGAAGGTTGACGACCATTTACAGCTAGAAATTTCGCCCTTCTCATCGTACTCTATGCGCCATAAGGCAGTTGCCGCAGTAACCAGCAGCTCATTGGAGACTACTTCATTTGCCTGCAATCCTTTCTCTTGACTCGACTTCTGCAGTGAAGTATTTTTTTCATCCATCAGCGCAGCCTCCCCTTCTTAAATCTCTTCCCAAAATCTATTTAACATATACTCAGCATCTATAAAAGCTTCTCCTGCCACAGCATTTTAGCAGGATTACACAATAATTCATTTTAATTATAGCACTCGTCTTTTCGTAAGTCTATAATTTTTGCAGAAAACAGCTTTATTTATCTAAATAGCCTCAGCAGGCAGAAAAAAGAGGCGGTGTCCAAGAACTCGCCTCTGTTCTTTATTATATTCACAAGCAGTATTTTAAATACTCCTCATCGTTCATTTTCGACGCCATTACAGCATCCTCAATTGCCTGCGCCATTACCTCTGCCGCCAGCGCCCCCACCATATTCACATCAGCAGGCACCTGCCTGCCGCAGGAGGAGGCGTAAATCGTATCGCCATCTGCTAGTGTACCCACAGGATTTATGCAGCGTGCATAAGCATTCGTGGCCTGCGCAGCAATTCGTGTCAGCTGAGCCTTGTCAAACCTGCCGTTCGTAACGATAGCACCAATCGTCGTATTCGTGCGTGAATACAAGTCCTTCGGCGCCGACAAACGATACAGCTCCTGCGCACTATCCATAAAGGCTGTACGCTCCTTATTCAAAAGTCCTGCCAGCTTGCGGCCATCCTTCGCAGAAAAAATATCGCCCAAGGCGTTCACCACAACCACAGCGCCAACCTTCAGCTCACCAACCTGCACAGCATAATAGCCAATGCCGGCCTTCATCGACTGGCGCATACCGCAGATTTTGCCCACTGTCGCACCTGTGCCAGCGCCTACAGAGCCGCTCACAGGATGATTGCCCTTGAGCGCTGCAAGACACGCCTGATAGCCAAGCTCGCTATCCGGCCTGATGCTCGCGCTACCATAGGACAAATCAAAAATATCACTCTGCACAACCAGCGGCACAAGCGCAAAGCCGGTATCAAAGCCTATTTTGTGCTCCTCCAGACAGCGCATCACGCCATCCGCCGCCGCCAGACCATAAGCACTGCCGCCGCCAAGAACAATAGCGTTGATGCCAATATCCTCCTTCGTCGGGTCGAGCACAGGCGTTTCACGGGAGGCAGGACCGCCGCCGCTGATATGCACGCCAGTTTTGGCCGTACCGCGGAAGTAAAGCACCGTCACGCCCGTCTTGCCTGCATCATTCTGCGCATTGCCCACCTGCACGCCCTCCAGTGCTGTAAAGGGAATTTCCTTTGGCCCCGCTGCCGCCACTCCCGAAGCCAGCAGGGAAAGTAAACCGCACGACAGCATAGCATACTTAAATATTTTTCTTAATTTCATTCTCTCACTCCTTAGAACACTGCCTCACTGTAAATAATACGTTCCGTCAGCAGCCTCCACCACGCTGGCCGCAAAAAATTCCTTCGCCAAGGCTGCCAGATACGCCGTATCCTTAACGCCGGCCATCTCGTAGGCTGAATGCATCGCCAGCTGCGCCAAGCCTATGTCCACAGCCTTTACCGCCGCCTGAGCAGCAGAAATATTGCCTAGCGTCGAGCCGCCTGCCATATCCGAGCGATTATAGAAAACCTGCAGCGGCACGCCGGCCCTCTTCGCCAACAGCTGCACCAAAGCGCCCGACACAGCGTCCGTCGTATATTTTTGGTTAGCGCTGTATTTGACAACCACGCCTTCGTTAGGATAAGCCTTGTTCGACAAATCGTTCTTTTCCGTATGATTAGGATGCAAAGCATGCGCATTGTCTGCCGAAAGCATCAAGCTGTTGGCCAGCGCCACCAGATAATCCTCCTCGTCTCTGCCCAAGCCTCTGTTGATGCGCTGCAGCACATCCTTCAGGAAGGATGCGCCTGCTCCCTGCTTCGTGCCGCTGCCGACCTCTTCATTGTCGAGCATGCAAAACAGCGGCACGCTTGCGCCTGCCTCCGCAGCCAAGAAGCCCTCCAGTCCTGCATAGACGCACTGCAAATCGTCCAGCCTGCCGCTGGCCACATATTCCTGCTCCAGACCAACCGTAGTCGCAGGCATCCTGTTATAAAGGAAAAGCTCCATATCCATAATCTGCTCCGGACTAACACCGCACTTTTCGGCCACCAGCCTTTGCAAGCCGCCCTTCGCCGTAATTCCGCCCAAAAGCGGCAGCATATCCGTCTGTGCGTTGAGCTTAAAGCCCTCGTTCGCCTCTTTATTCATATGGATAGCCAGATTCGGAATCAGCAGTAAATCCTGCTCAATATTCAGCAGCCGCGCCTCCAGCCTGCCCTCCACGCTGCACAGCACGCGTCCGGCCAGCGAGAGCGGCCTGTCCAGCCACGTATTCAGCAGCATACCGCCATACTTTTCTACATTCAGCTTCACGTACCTTTCGTCCACCACAATTTCCGCGTTATGCTTCAGCTTAAACGCAGGCGAATCGCAGTGGCAGGCATAAATCTGAAAGCCGAGATACTCTGACTGCGGCAGCACAAAGGCTAGCAGCGCAGAACCATTACGACTGACGTAATATTTTCCGCCAGCCTGCAGCTGCCATTTTTTGCTTTCCTGCAGCTCCATAAAGCCAGCCGCCGCCAATCGCTCCTTAATATTCTGCACAGCGAAAAAGCTATTCGGCGTTTTATCCAAAAAGGCACATAGTCCTGCATTTATATCCTTAAAATCATCTTCCATCTGCTTTGGCTCCCTCTAAAAAAATCTGCATCACTCGGTAATCGCTATTTTAATAACCCCGTCCAAGCGATTTTCAAAAATACGGTACGCCTCCTCTATATCCGCTAGAGGGAAGCGGTGCGTAATCAGTGGCGTGGTATCAATCTTGCCCTGCTCTATCAGACGCAAAATCTCCGCACAGTCACAGCCGTCTACGCCGCCGGTCTTGAAAATCAGATTCTTGCCATACATATCGGGCAAAGGCAGACTCTGCGGCTCGTCATACAGCGCCACAACCGTCACAATCGCATTCGGACGTGCGCACTTCCACGCCAGCTGGAAGGTGTCCTTCGCTCCGGCAACCTCCAGCACTACGTCCGCACCGCCGTGGTCAGATTGCTCGCGCACATAGTCCTCGCATTCCTCCGGCTGGCACAGCAGCACCTCCGGATAATGCTCACGCACAAATTGCGCTCTCGCAATATCCTTTTCGCAGATAATAATGCGCTTCGGCTGCTTCAGCAGCACGCACAGCAATGTGCAGATGCCTGTCGGCCCTGCGCCGATAATCAAAACAGTGTCGTCCTCCGTGATTTCCGAAATACGCGCCGCCCAATAGCCTGTCGCCAGAATATCGCCTACGAAAAGTGCCTGCTCATCGGTTACGCTGTCAGGAATCTTGTCCAGCCCCTGGTCTGCATAGGGCACGCGAACATACTCCGCCTGTCCGCCATCAATGCGGCAGCCCAGCGCCCAGCCGCCGTGAGAATCGGTGCAATTATTTACAAAGCCCTTCTTGCAGAAGAAGCACTCGCCGCAAAACGTTTCCACATTCACCGTCACGCGGTCACCGGGCTTTACGGTTTTTACGTCAGCACCGACGGCCTCCACCACGCCGACCATCTCATGACCGACCGTAATACCGGGCACAGCACGCGGCACAGAGCCATGCTTGATATGCAAATCGCTGGTGCAAATGCTCCCCAGCGTCACGCGCACAATAGCATCACGCGCAGACTGCAGCTGCGGCAGCGGCTTCTCCTGTAAAGCGAATTTTCCGTGTTCAATATAAGTCAATGCCTTCATCAGATTTCAAACCTTCTTCCTATGCCTAAGCTAAGCTTTTCTCAAACTTTAAGAAGTCAGAGTATTATATACCTATTATAGCATACTCCGTAAATTCCAGCAGAATACTTTGTCTTACTATCCACCTGCGCCCTCTCAGCTCCAAGCTCTCCGCACCACTACCTGTCATACGTCTTTTCGGCGTCCAGCTTCGCCTCCTCGATAAAATCCTCAAAGCCGCGCAAAGCAGCAAAGGCCGCGAACTGCTGCGCACGCTCGCAGCTGCAGCCTTCGTTGCCCTCCCGCTCTGCGTAAGGATTACGCGCCGCCTCTCTTCTGCCGCCCTTGCGAAAACATTTATGTTCACTCACCGTTATGACCTCCAATCAGCTTATTCCTCAGCCTGCCTGTCGCCTTCTCCCGATAGCTTATCCCACGCAGGATAGAATTTTTGCCATACTTATCCTTGATATCGAGCAGCGCCTGCTGCACATCCCTGTCCTTCTCCTCATCCACAGCATACGAGTCAAACAGCGATTGCTCCGCACTCCCCAGCCAGACAAGATTATCTGCGCAGACCGCCAGCTTTCTTATCGGCTGATTGCGCAGCGTCTTTTCCTTATACAGCTCGACGAAAAAAGTCTCCAGCACCTGAAAGGAATCCGTAGGCTGCGGCAGACGGCGGCTGCCGCCGGTCGGCGCATAGCAATCCTTGCTGTAGCTGATGTGCATGCTTATCGAGCTGCATTGCATCTGCTTCTCCACCAGCTTCAGCGCTAAAAACTCCACCATCTCCACCAGCACAATCAGCGCATCCTCATAAGCATAATCCTCAAAAAGAATCTGGCTGTTCGAAATGCTGTGCGTCTTTGGCTGATAGCTCTTCAGCTGCTGCATCGTGCAGCTCTCGCGCCCCCAGGCGTGGTCGATAAGATACCTCGCATTCACGCCAAACTCCTTATACAGCCATCGCTCGTCAGCCATAGTCACGCCCTGCAGGTCATAAATGCCGTGCTGCGCCAGCCTTTTGGCAATGCCCCTGCCGATAT
>JAIHZV010000022.1 GCA_022718015.1 Phascolarctobacterium sp.
GATGTACAAGCCCATGATGATGAACAATATCCACGTAAAGGCTCCTGACTGCTACCGCTGCCCGTTTGCCAAGGACCGCGAGCACTGCCAATGCGAATGCTTCAAGTTTGCTGAAGAAGAATTTGCTAAGCACGCTAAGGAAACCGCTGCCATCATCGTTGAGCCTATCGTACAAGGCTGCGCAGGCATGCGTATCTATCCGCCTCTCTATCTGCAAAAGCTGCGTAAGCTCTGCGATGAATACGGCGTACTGCTGATTGCCGACGAAATCGCTACCGGCTTTGGCAGAACAGGCAAAATGTTCGCCTGCAACCATGCCGGCATCACTCCGGATATCATGTGCATCAGTAAGGCACTCACCGGCGGCTACCTGCCGATGGCTATTGTCTGCACCACCGACAAGATTTACGATGCCTTCTACGATGATTACAACAAGGGCAAGCAGTTCATGCACAGCCACACCTATTCCGGCAACCCTATCGGCTGCGCTACCGCCCTCGCTGTCCTCAATATCATGAAGGAAGAAAAGATTCTTGAGCACGCTGCAGAAAAGGCAACGTACTTCCATAATGCGCTCATGGATACCTTCGGTGACCACAAAAACATTGGCGAAATCCGCCATATCGGCCTGATTAACGCTATGGAGCTTGTTACCGATAAGGATAAGAAAATCGGCTTCGACGGCAACCTGCGTATCGGCTACGAGATTTACAAAAAAGCCTTGACGCACGGCCTGCTGCTGCGTCCGCTGGGCAACGTTATCTACTTCAATCCGCCGCTGAATATCGAAAACGAGGATTTAGACAAAGCTATCGCTCTTGCTAAGCAATCCATGGATGAGGTTTTAAAATAAGGAGCAATAAATGAAAGATTTGAGTATGAAAGAGCTGACTACTATCGCTTTATTAGGTGTCTTGATTCTGATTTCAGGTTCTTTTAAAATCCCTTCGCCAATTGCCGGTGGCGAATTCCAGTTATCTGCACCAATCGCCGTGCTCATCTGCGCATGCTTCGGCTTTAAGCGTTACATTATCGCAGGTATCCTTGCAAGTATGCTCGGTATGATGCTCGGCATGCACAACATCATAAACGTACTTGTACAGATGGTGTTCCGCGTTGTTGCCGGCGGCACCATGGCCCTGCTCGGTACAAATCTGCTTACCGTTGCTGTCAGCGGCCCGCTCGGAACCTTCGCTGCACGCCTTGTGCTGTGGCAGGTTACCGGTGTAAGCTGGGTTGCACTCACCGCCGCAGCCGCTCCGGGTATGATTTTTACCGCGATTGCTGCCAGTGTATTCTGCAAACCGGCACAGCAGCTGCTGACACGAGTTGCTGCATTAAGAAGCTAAAGGAGATTAGTCATGCCCCTCTATAGTATAAAAATGCGTGCAGCCAAAGACGACTTGCATGTCAGCGGCGCCGAGCGCATTATTCCGCAGAATGCTGTGAGCAGCGCTGTCAGCGCCCTCACCGAACGCGCCCTGCACCACGGTCTTGGCCGCGCCGACTTCATCAACATCAAAATGGAAGAGGTCAAGCCGGCGCAGCTCGAATATCTCGACGCTCTGCCTGTCAGCAAGCGTCCTGCCCCAACCGTTGAAGAAACATATCAGATTATGCGCTCTATGCTCTGCGAGCTGGGCTTAGAAGCCAAGGCTGATGAGCTTATCGACCTTTTGCGCCACAACCACCCTATGCGCGGAGCAGTGCTCTACGACGTAGCCACCAGCCAGCGCCTTGAGCCTGACCATGAGCGCGGCATCCGCGTCACCTATATGGACGCCGAGGGTGCAGCCAGCACCAGCAGCGGCAAGAACCACTTCCGCGAGGCCATCGTGCTGGCCACCAAGGTCGTTCACGCTCCCGGCATCATCGCCGAGCTGTGCCTCTCCGATGACCCTGACTACCTTGTCGGCTACCTTGCTTCCCTAAAGCATGGTTATGTACGCCTGATGCCAATGAAGGAACTGGGCAATCCCCACGGTGGCCGCGTCTTCATCTTCGACAGCACCAAGGCCAAAGCTGAGGACGCTATCAACTATTTAGAAAAGCAACGCGTGCTCGTGTGCGGTCTGCCTGTCGAAAAGCCTGCTAATCCTGACCCACAGCAGATTTTTGCTGACGAATTAAAGCAGCTCAAGGAGCAGAACCTTTACCGCTCTCTGCGCACCATGGACAGCGAGCAGAGCAGCTACGTCGAAATGCAGGGACGCAAAATTTTGATGTTTGCCTCTAACAGCTATCTTGATTTAGCCGCAGACGCACGTGTAAAGCAGGCTGCAGCAGACGCCGCGCTCCAATGGGGCGCAGGCAGCGGCGGCAGCCGCCTGACCACAGGCAACACCGCCCTGCATGAAGCACTCGAAAGCAAGCTGGCGCAGTTTAAGGGTACGGAAGCAGCACTGGTGTTCAACACAGGCTATATGGCCAACGTCGGCATTATCTCCGCGCTGTGCAATAGCGAAAGCGTTATCTTCAGTGACGAATATAACCACGCCAGCATTATCGACGGCGCTCGCCTTTCCAAGGCTCGCATCGTTGTTTATAAGCATAACGATATGCAGGATTTGGAAGCGAAAATTCTCGCCACCCCCTGCAGCCGCGGCTTAATTGTCAGCGATGCTGTTTTCAGCATGGACGGCGATATTGTTGACCTGCCTGCACTCGTTGCACTGGGCAAAAAATATCACCTGCTGACGATGATTGATGAAGCACACGCTACGGGCGTAATCGGCAAAACCGGTCATGGCACGCTTGAGCATTTCGGCAGCACCTGCAAGCCGGACATTCTCATGGGCACGCTCAGCAAGGCTCTTGGTTCCGAGGGCGGTTATGCCTGCGCCAGCAAGGTAATCATCGACTATCTCAAGAATAAAGCACGCAGCTTTATCTTCGCCACCTCGCAGGCTCCTGCTGCCCTTGCCGCAGCACTGCGAGCTATCGAGGTGCTGGAGGCAGAACCGCAGCGTGCGCAAAGCTTGCAGCACAACGTCGACTTCTTCCTCAACGCCCTGCACGCCGAGGGCGTTGAAGCGTACTCCCCCACCGCCATCATTCCCGTAATCATCGGCGATGAGGCGACCGCCTTACAGGTTGCCGACGAGCTGCTGGCAAACGGTGTCCTCGCTCCCGCCATCCGCTATCCGACCGTAGCTAAAGGCACTGCGCGTCTACGCATTGCCCTCATGGCCACGCATACGGAGGCAGAGCTGGCGCAAACCGCCAAGCTCATTGGTGCGTCAATAAGAAAATATAAAAACAACTAATGCAGCAAGAGGCTGTGACAAAGCGCAGCCTTAAATAGAAAACCAGTGGAGGTTTACCGTTAAGTAAAATCCACTGGTTTTAATTATTATCCTATTGTTCCAGATTTTCCTTGCTGATTTCTACAGGAATTTCCGGCAGCTTGCCATCAATGCTGATGTTCTTATTCACCTTCGCATCGTAGGTTTCGCCCTTAGCAATCTCCTGCAGGTCAATGCCTGTCGCACTCTTCACCGTATCGAAAACCTTCGCCATCACGGAAGGCACGTTGCCGGAAAGACTGCCCATGCCGCCTTCGCCGTAAAGCGTAATCTTGTCTACCTTGCTGAGCGGAGCAGCAACCTCCTTAGCCACCTGCGGCAGCACCTCAATCGCCATCTGAGCCATAGCAGCCTGACCATATTTCTTCATAGCCTCGGCCTTCTTGTCCATAGCAGCGGCCTCAGCCTCGCCCTTCGCCTTAATCGCGGCAGCCTCAGCCTCGCCTCTTACTCTGATAGCATAAGCCTCTGCATCACCCTTCGCCTTGATAGCAGCAGCCTCCTGCTCCATAGTATATCTATGCGCCTCTGCTTCACGCTGCTTCTTAGCCTGCTCAGCCAAAGCGTCCTGTTCTACTCTATACTTATCAGCATCAGCCTGCTTTTGAATCGTCGCAGCAAGAATCTGCTCTTTTACCAGAACCTCCTGCTTCTTCAAATCAGCCTCACGCTCAGCCTTAGCAATCTGCGCATTAACAGTTGCCACCTCAATAGACTTTTGCTGCTCCTGCTGCTGGATAGCATACGCCGCATCAGCCTCAGCCTTCTTGATATCAGCAGTACGCTTCAGCTCGCTCTTGGCAATCGACAGCTCATTCTGGCGCTGTGCAATAGCAAGGTCAGCCTGCACCTGCGCATCATTTGCCTGCTTCTTCGCCTCCGCCTCAGCAATCGCTACATCACGCTCAGCTACAGCCTTGCTGATAGAAGCGTCCTTGCGGATTTTCGCCGTATTGTCGGCACCAAGGTCAACAATCAAGCCATTATCATCAACTACGTTCTGAATATTGCAGCTCAAAATGCTGATGCCCAGCTTTTCCATATCCTTCGCAGCCTTTTTCAGCACCTCATCGGAGAAGGAGTCACGGTCTACGTTAATCTTCTTCAGGTCCAGCGTACCGATAATCTCACGCATATTGCCCTCCAAAGAATCCTGCAGGCTGCGCGTAATATCCGCAGGCTCCATATTCAAAAAGTTTCTCGCAGCAAGATAAATGCCATTTTCCTTGTCCACGATAATCTTCGCTACAGCATCTACCTTAACATTGATAAAATCGTTCGTCGGCACGCTCTGGCTCGTCTTGATATCAACAGACATCTGGCCTAAATACAGAACGTCCACACGCTCTAACAGAGGAATCTTAAAGCCGCCGATACCAACGAGAATACGCGGATTCTTCGTCAAACCGGAAATGATATACGCCACGTTAGGCGGCGCTTTAACATAACACGTCTTGGCAGCAATAATGAATAAAACCAACAACAAAATAAGTAAAAAAACAATACCCATAGTCAAGATAATTCCCCCTTTACTATATTTAAATCATAGCATGAGCGAAGAAAAAGCGCAAGGGGATTATTTGTTTCATTTATAACATTAAAACATTACAGAAAATCATAATCAATGTAAGTTAAGTAAAATCACGCATAGATGCATAAGCAAAGCAAAAAGTTTAGGGAAAAATTTTCCAAAAACCTTGTAGTTTAGAGTAGTTTTAGGAATTATTTTCCCAACACTTAGCGTTTTTAGAGAGTTTCGGACGAGCAAGTCGGAAAGTTTGAGAGAAAATGAACTTAAACTTATGCTACACGTAAAGATGAAAATAAATCAAAAAAAGCTGTTAGCACGTCACAAGACACGCTAACAGCTTATTTTTATTGTTCTCATTCAACATCAAACATCTTTCCAATAACGTCAATGACTGCGCTGCGACGACTGGAATGGATGCCTGGCCTGTCAGAACACCCTTGTTCTACGTAGTTATATATTAACGGAGCAATGTGGAATTTTTCGTTGGAGCGGTGACGCGACCTTTAGCCAAAAACGCTCCCCTGCTACCCACCGATAGCAAGAGAGCATTCTTTTATCTGCTTATTTACTTGTCCGCGTCAGCGCTCTTCACAACCGCCTTCGCAGCCTTTTCAAATTTCGTGCGTGCCAGCATCACATAATGACCGCAGCCACAGCACTTCATCCCAAAATCCATGCCGGTACGGGTAATCTCCCACTCATCACTGCCACAGGGATGAGCCTTTTTCATCTTGACCACGTCACCGACCTGTATATCCTTACCAGAAAGCATTATTCAATACCGTCCAATGTCATAACGTCGGAAACAACGTATCCAGCCTCGCGAATCTGCTCGATAATATCCATGCCGTTATTATTCAGAGCGGCGCGGATAGTAACTTCCGCTGTGCCATCACCATTTTGCTTCGTTACGAGAGAGATAATATTGATGCCGTCGTCCTTCATGATGTTGGAGATTTCTGCAACAACACCCACCTTATCCGGTGCTTCGATAGTGATACGCAGGCAGTTGCGGTTCATGCCCATCATTTCCACGATAGAACGGAAAATATCGCTGCGGGAAACAATGCCGCAGAGTCTGTTCTCATTATTAACAACCGGCAGAGCATTTACTCTGTATTTGTACAGCTTGTAGGCTACAAACTCAATGGTATCGTCAGCGTCAACGGTCACTACCGTGCGGCGCATAACGTCCTTAACCTTCAAGCGGCCCAAGAGGTAGTTGGCCTCATAGCGTGAAAGTGTGCTGCTGTCGCTCGGAGAAGCCTTGCCAATATCATCAACAGTAATAATGCCACGAATACGCTTCAAATCATCGGTAACAGGCAGGCTGACAAGATTTTTGCCGCGCAGAATCTCACGCGCCTCCAGCATAGACTGGTCTTCACCCACAGTTACAACATCACTAGTCATAATATCTTTTACTAACATAGAGTGTTTACCTCCTTATTCATTAAGAAACCTACAATCAATAAAAAGTGTTTAAGCAAACTTTTAGATGCGGTAGAAGGTAGCAGAGACGAACAGCAGGCGCCGCCGGCGTACTAGAGGTACGTCAAGGTGACTGCTGTGAAGTATATGCTGCCTTATCCCGCATCGTCATTAGCCACCTAAGTAAGCCTTACGAACAGCCTCACTGCTTGCCAGCTCCTGAGCTGTGCCGCTCAGCGTAATACGTCCCGTTTCCAGAACATAAGCCTTATCAGCGATTGACAGTGCCATATTTGCGTTCTGCTCAACGAGCAGGACGGTCGTACCGCTTTCGTTGATTTCCTTTATTATATTAAAAATCTCTTTAACAAGCAAGGGGGCAAGGCCCATAGAAGGCTCGTCCAAAAGCAGCAGCTTCGGACGGCTCATGAGCGCACGGCCCATAGCCAGCATCTGCTGCTCGCCGCCGGAAAGGGTGCCGGAGAGCTGGTCCTTACGCTCGAGCAGACGCGGGAATTTTTCAAAGACATCCTTCATATCCTTAGCAATGCCGTCTTTATCCTTACGCAGATACGCGCCCAGCTCCAGGTTTTCCAGAACAGTCATATTCGCAAAAACGTGACGGCCCTCAGGCACCTGGCACAGGCCCATGCCCACGATTTTATGAGCAGGCACACCGGCAATATCCTTGCCTTCATATAAAATTTTGCCTGTTTTCGGCTTCATCAGACCAGAGATGGTGCGCAGAGTTGTGGATTTACCTGCGCCGTTAGAACCGATCAGCGCTACAATTTCGCCATCAGGAACATCGAGGCTGATACCTTTGATGGCGTGGATAGCACCATAATAAACATTGATATCTTCAACAGTTAACATTAGTTGATAACCTCCTCGCCCAAATATGCTTCAATTACGCGCTTATTATGCTTAATTTCGTCAGGCGTGCCCTCAGCGATTTTCATACCGTATTCCAGTACGTAGATGCGCTCGCAGACACCCATGACCAGGCCCATATCATGCTCGATGAGCAGAATGGAGAGATTGAATTCCTTGCGGATCCAGCGGATCATTTCCATAAGCTCTTTCGTTTCCTGCGGATTCATGCCTGCTGCAGGCTCGTCGAGCAGCAAGAGCTTCGGCTCCGTTGCCAGCGCACGAGCAATCTCCAGACGGCGCTGCTTGCCATAAGGCAGGTTCTTCGCACATTCATGTGCTTCGTCCTCCAGATGAAAGATTTTCAGAAGATCCATAGCCTTTTGCGTGATATATTCTTCCTCGCTCAGATATTTGCCGTCACGGATAATCGCATCGAAAAGATTATAGGTTACGTGCATGTTATAAGCGATTTTTACATTGTCGATAACGCTCAGCTCAGAGAACAGGCGGATGTTTTGGAAGGTACGCGCCATGCCCATCTGCGTTACCTGATAGGATTTTTTGCCGCTGCTCTGCTTGCCGTTGAAGTATACAGCGCCCTCAGTCGGGGTGTATACGCCGGTAATCATATTAAAAGCGGTAGTCTTGCCGGCACCGTTAGGACCAATAAGACCAATCAGCTCGCCCTCGTCTATATGCAGGGAAAGGTTCGAAACGGCACGCAGGCCGCCGAAAACCATGGATACATTATCTACCTTCAGCAGTTCTGCCATTGTTCTTACCTCCTAATCTAAACATTTTGCGGCTCAGCTCCTCGCTGCCAAACAGACCTTGCGGACGATGCAGCATCAGCACAATCATCGTGAGGGAGTAAATGATCATACGCCATTCAGGATAATCAGACAGATATGCAGAGATGAAGGTCAACAGCGTTGCACCGGTAATTGCACCAGTCATGGAACCCAAACCACCAAGTACAACCATGGTCAGGATATCAAAGGAACGCATGAAGGTGAAGGATGCAGGATGCGCCAGGAAGAAGTAATGGCTGAACAGCGCACCGGCGGTGCCAGCGAAGGCTGCACCGAAGGTGAAGGCCATTACCTTGTATTTCGTAGTGTTGATGCCCATGGTATCTGCAGCAATTTCGTTTTCACGAATTGCCAGGCAGCAGCGGCCATAGGAAGAGTTTTTGAAGTTCTTAATGAAGAAAATAATGCCTATCATAATCCAGAAGGTATAGGCAAAGTTGGTCATACGCGGAATACCCATGAGGCCGGAGGCACCGCCTACATAGTCAATGTTGAGAATGCAGATACGGATAATTTCGCCCAGGCCTAGAGTAGCGATAGCCAGATAGTCGCCGTCCAGACGCAGCGTCGGCAGACCAATCAGCAGGCCCAAGAGGCCGGCAGACAGCGTTGCCACAATCAGGCCCACCTCAAACGGGAAGCCCAGCTTAACGGTCATAATCGCACTGGTATAAGCCCCGACTGCCATGAAGCCGGCATGACCGATAGAGAACTGACCGGTATAGCCGTTAATCAGGTTCAGGCTGGTAGCCAAAATAATGTTGATACAGATTAAGATAATATTCAGTTCCCAGAAGGGACCGATGATGTCGCCGAAGAGCAGTCCCTGAACAATAGCAAAAACAGCTGCGCAGGCGGCAATGGCTTTCAAATCAAATTTTTTAATCGGATTCATACCATTCACCTCAGACTTTCTCACGAGTATGCTTGCCTAATAAGCCAGCCGGTTTATAGAGCAGGATAATAATCAAAATTGCAAAGGCTGCCGCATCACGGAAGGTGGAAGAGAGGAAGCCGCTTACCATGGCCTCGACTACACCGAGGATAATGCCGCCCATCATAGCGCCGGGGATAATACCAATACCGCCAAGAACCGCTGCAACGAAGGCCTTCAGGCCGGGCATCATGCCCATGAGCGGATCAATGGAGTTATAGTAAACACCAACCAGTACGCCGCCAGCTGCTGCCAGAGCGCTGCCCAGAGCGAAGGTGGTGGAGATTACGCGGTCAATGTTGATGCCCATCAGCCTTGCAGCGTCAGCATCGAAGGAAACAGCACGCATTGCCTTGCCTGCCTTGGTTTTGTTAACGATGTAGGTCAGGACTGCCATGAGGATGATTGCGCTCAGCAGGATAACAAGCTGCTGGCTGTTAGCAACGAGCGGTCCCATGTGGTAAACAGTAGCGCTGAAGACAGCAGGGAAGGTACGGGGCTGCGGGGAAACCAGCAGGATCATACCATATTCAAGCAAGAAGGATACACCGATTGCCGTAATCAAAATAGCAATACGCGGGGCGTTACGCATCGGGCGATAAGCCACACGTTCAATAATCACGCCTACAACAGCTGCGCAGGCCATCGAGAAAATAATTGCCGGAATGAAGGGCATTCCCAGCTGCGTGGTAGCAAAGAAGCCAAAATAGGCGCCCAACATATAGATATCGCCATGGGCGAAGTTTATCAGCTTGATAATGCCATATATCATTGTATAACCCAAGGCGATCAATGCGTAGATACTGCCGAGAGATATACCATTTATCAGCTGTTGAAAAAACTGATGGATGAAAGTCTCCATAATTTACCTCCCTAGAGATTTCAAGAATTTCTGTAAGCGAGACATGCTTACTTAAAAGTTAAGGCTGTTGCTACGCAAAACAACAGCCTCGTTGATTTTAGTAAAATGGTTTGTTACAAACTATCAGGGATTAACCTTTGTTTTAAAGGTTTGAGCACCGTTTTTGTGTTCAATAATAACTGCGCTCTTAATCGGGTTATGCTCTTCATTGAAGGTTACTTCACCGGATACACCCTTGAAGCCGGAAATCTTAGCCATAGCTTCGGCAATTTTTGCAGGATCTGCACTGCCAGCTTTTTCGATTGCTTCTGCAACCAGTAAGGTGGAATCATATGCCAGTGCTGCAAATACGTCCGGGTTGGTGTTATAAGCTTTCTTGTATTCAGCAACAAAGTTTTTGTTCAAATCAGAGGTGTCGTCCGGAGAATACAGGCTGGAGAAGAAGGTGTTGTCCAGAGCAGCCTTGCCAGCGATTTCCGGAAGCTTAGCGCTATCCCAGCCGTCGCCGCCTGCCATAGGAACGTTGATGCCCATCTCACGAGCTTGTTTAACAATCAGACCAACCTCTTGGTAGTAACCAGGAATGTAGATAAAATCAGGTTTAGCTGCTTTGATTTTAGTAAGGGTTGCTTTGAAGTCGGTATCCTTTTGCAGATATGCTTCTTCAATAACTACCTCGCCGCCATTTTTAATGAAATTCTCTTTGAAGAACTGAGCTAAGCCTTTAGCATAATCACTAGTATTGTCAATGTAGATAGCAGCTCTCTTTACTTTCAGGTCATTGGAAGCAAAGCTTGCCATTACAGTGCCCTGGAAAGGATCAATGAAGCAGGTACGGAAGCTGTACGGTTTAACCTTTTTGCTGGACGGATCAACAGTTACATCCGGGTTAGTACCCATCGGCGTAACGTCGACAACCTTAGAGCCATTGTTGATAGCTCCGGCAGCAATTACCGCCGAGGATTGGTTAGGACCGATTACGGCTACAACCTTATCCTGAGAAATTACCTTCTGCATAGCGTTAGTCGCTTCAGAAGCCTCGGATTTGGTATCAGCAACTACCAGAGAAAGCTTTTTACCGCCCAGCACACCTTTTTCATTTATCTTTTTCAGTGCCAGGTCGATACCGTTTTTAGAAGAAATACCAAAGGA
>JAIHZV010000268.1 GCA_022718015.1 Phascolarctobacterium sp.
TCCTTACGCCTTGCAAAAACCGTCAGGCGAATCGTATTGGAAATAATAAACAGTGTCGCCATCGCCAAAAAGATAACCAGAATAATGCCGCCCACGCGCAGAATCTTCGTCAGCGAGAACAAATGCTCCACGACCTCCTGACCGAACTTGGCTGTCTCTACCTTCGGCAGCTGGTCAATCGACGGCGTTATCGTCTTGATGCGCTCCGGCGCATCCACCTGCACATCAAAGGAATTGGGGAACGGATTCTCCTTGCCCAGGCTGTCTAAAAGCTGCTTCTGGTCGCCAAGGCGCTCCTCGAAGCGTGCCAAGGCCTGCTCCTTGTTAATCGGCGTAACCTTGACCACACCCGGCATCTTTTTCAGCTTGTCCTCAACATTTTTTAAATCCTCAGGCGTTGCACTGTCCTGCATATATACAGACACCTGCACCTGGCTTTCCAGGTACTGTGCCAGATTATTCGTATTCAGGAAAATCAAGAGAAACATGCCCAGCACCAGCAGCGAAACCGCCACCGTAGAAATGGAGGCAAAGCTCATGAACCCGTTACGACGGATAGATTTATAGGTTTCCTTGACAAAATATTCCTTCGTACTAAAGCTCATAGCCATATACCCCGCTCGCTTCGTCACGGACAATATTGCCGTGCTCAATTGCTACTACACGCTTGCCCATGGCATCAACAATTTCTTTATCATGCGTTGCCATGACAATCGTGGTGCCGCTGGCGTTGATTTCCTTGAAAATCTCCATAATATCCCAGCTTGTCTCCGGGTCCAGGTTGCCGGTCGGCTCGTCAGCGATAACCAGAATCGGATCATTGACGATGGCTCTGGCAATCGCAATACGCTGCTGCTCGCCGCCGCTCAGCTCATTAGGATAAGCGTTCGCACGGTGGCGCAGACCAACGAGGTCCAGCACATTGAGCACGCGGCGTTTAATCTTACGGTGCGGCGTTTCGATAACCTGCATCGCAAAGGCAACGTTCTCATATACAGTGCGGTCCGGCAGCAGACGATAATCCTGGAAGATAATCCCCAGCTGACGCCTCATATACGGAATCTCCTTGGGTGTCAGCGACAAAATATCTACACCATTAACAAAAATGCTGCCCGTAGTAGGCAAAACCTCCCGGAACAGCATTTTGATAAAGGTAGACTTACCAGCGCCGCTTGGTCCTACAACAAAGACGAATTCGCCTGGTTTAATATGTATGTCGACATCCTGCAAGGCTACGGAGCCTCCCGGGTAAACCTTGCTGACATTCTCCATTCTCAGCACTACCTTACATCTCCTCTCGACAACAATTCGAACGCCTCCTGGGCATTCAAAAGCGCCTTCGCCCGCAGCTTGTCGAGCATACCATGCGCACTGGTTTCCGGAGCCAGTGCCTTATGCACTGCTGCCACCACCTGCGCCGCCTGCAGCTCTTCAACCTTACCGGCGTTTATACCATTAATATCCTTCACAAAGCCATCAATCTTCGGATCGTAGGAAACGGCCACAAAGGGCAGCTCCATAACAGCCGCAAAGATTAACGCGTGAAGACGCATACCAATCAACAGATCAAAATTACCCATGAGCGACAAAAACTGCTCTGTATCACAGGCCGTTTCCAGCACTGTGCTCGCCGCGGTCTGCCTCATAAAATGCTGCAGGCGTCTGCATGCTTCCACATCTACGGGATATTGCAGAGGCAGCAGCACGATATGTGCATTATATTCCTCGGCCAAAAGGTCAGCAGCCTTCGCCAGCTCCAGCAGATAGCTGTCGTCCTCCTGCCATTTGCGTACAGAAATTGCTATCAGCATTTTGTCCTCAGGCACATGAAAAGCATTTAAAAGGCCTTTGCCTAACTCCTTGCCCTCCTGCGGCAGCGTCAGCAC
>JAIHZV010000023.1 GCA_022718015.1 Phascolarctobacterium sp.
CATGGTTTGGTGCGGATAAGAGGACTTGAACCTCCACCGAGTTGCCCCGATTAGAACCTGAATCTAACGCGTCTGCCAATTCCGCCATATCCGCATATTTTGTTTTCGTTCGTGAGCTGTGTCGCTCGGAACGATAGTAATTATACCATGGAAACCGGAAATGTCAAGCGCTTTTTTCGAATTTTTTTGACAAAAATTCCGGATGAAATTTTGGCACCGGAATGAGGACGATGGGGCGAAATTTTCGGTGAAATATGATACAATAAGACCTGAGCTGTCCGGGGCCTGGGGCCCTGCGGCAAAATACGATGGAATGAGGGAACCACATATGTTCAACTTTCTGATCTTTATCATCGGGGCGGCGCTCATGTTCGGCATGGGGGTGCGCAGTGTGCTTGCGCGGCGGCGCTTGCAGACAAAAGGCGAAAAGGTCACCGCCCGCGTTGCGGGCACCGCGCAGGGCCGGGACGGTCAGGCCTATGTGCTGGAATTTGAGACGGCAGGCGGCAGCCACCGCCTCCATTACCCGAAAGCGGCCAAGGGCAAGGGCTTTGCGGCCGGGGAGACCGTGACCTTATATTATGACCCGGAAGATCCGGAGAAGATGTATGTGGAAGGCGACCGCGCCGTGCTGGGGGCCGAAGTGCTGTACTTTGCGCTGGCGGTGGTTCTGGTGCTGCTGATGGCCGGATTTGTACGGTGAGGAGGAAATACCATGAAATTGGAACATTTTGGGATGCCGGAACCGGGCGACTGCCGGGTGGTCTTTTCGGCCAGTGCCGAGGAGCTGGAAGCAGCGGTGCAGGCCGAGCAGGCGGCACCGGATGCGCCCAAAGAGGAAGAAGACCTGCTGACGGCAGCGGTGAACCGCGCCATTCTGGAAGGCTTTTCGCCGCTGTTTGCGCAGCTGATGGAGGAGCACCGGCTCGTCCCGGTGACAGACCCGGACTTTGAACTGCTGGCCGTCAACCGGGCCGAAGGGTTCCGGGCGGGGGCAGAGTTCTTCTGCCTGCCGCCGCTGGAGCTGGGGCGGTACACCGGCTTTGTGCAGCCCATCCGGCCCCGGCCTATCCGGAAACTGACCCTTGAACTGGAGATCAACCGCCACCACGGCGACGAGGACCGCGCCGCCGACGAGGCGGGCAAAAAAGCCCTGCGGGACCGTGTGGCACGGGAGATCTACAAGACCCGCTGCGCCCAGGCCGAGACGCTGGCCGAGCGGGAGCTGGTCTACCAGCTCGGCGGCGAGGTGAAGGGCGCGCTGCCGAAGCAATTGGTGGCGGGCAACTACTTTGCTGAGCAGCGGGAGTTCAACCTGCGGATGCAGGCGAACAACATCAACTTTGACCAATACCTGAAGGTGCAGGGCCAGACGGTGGAACAGTTCCGGGCGGAGCTTCACGCTCAGGCAGAACAGAAACTTCGGGGGCGTCTGGGCCTTCTGCTGGTCGCCGAAACGGAACATCTCTGGCCCACAGAGGCCGAGGTGCAGGCTGCGCTGGAGCGCTGTGAGGAAAACAATGTTTCTGAATGGTCCGCGATTAAGTCCACCGTCCGCGATTCTCTGGGACGCTTCCTGTTCGAAAGAACTCGTCGCCGCCCGATGATTCTGCCGATTATTATGGAAATCTGATTTGTGAATTTATAGGAGTTGTCTGCATTGCGTCAAGTAAGAAGGAAGAAGCAAAAGAATAACAGCTATCATCGTCTCGTCGGCTTAGGCTGCCTTGTGATGGGACTGCTTTTTGCTGCGGCCTTTTTCCTTGATAGCGATAGCGGCCTGCTGCAATTTGCTGCTAAGGTAGAGTTGTATCTGCTGGGTAAGGGCGCGCTCTTTCTGCCGTTAGGCTTCTTTGCTGTGTCCTGGCAGCTGTTAGCAGGCGGTCAGCTCCATGTTTTTAACAAAAAAACACTGGTTTTTGCTTTAGTGATGCTGTGCCTTACGGGCACAGCTCACGCTGTTTTTGTACCTGTGAATGAAGAGCTGGCGCCGGAGCAGCTGCCCTTGGGCGGCGGTCTGATAGGCGGTCTGCTCGTGTCTATGCTGCACGGCCTCTTAGGTGAGCTTGCGACGTATGCCGTTTTGTTCGCTGGCTGGCTGGCAAGCCTGTATCTGCTTTTGCCGGTTCACCAATGGTGGGAGCTGCTGCAGGACAAGCTGACGCAGGACGATATCACTATCGTGCGCCCTGATAAAAAGCAAAATGACACCACGGTGGCAGCAGAAAGCAGACCGCGCTTTCCTTCGCAGAGCACAACAGCTGCGAGGAAGCCGTCGAAGGCGATGCCGCAGACGGCGGCAGCTGTGCGTAAGCCTTCTGTGAAGCACGATATTTATAACAACCCTGATTTTAAGGCCTTTACTGACGGTGTGCAGAAGCCGCACGGCATTAAGCGCATCCTGCCGGTGAGGGAGGAAAACGTTTATACTCAGCCGCTGGTTAAGGAGGAGCTGGAGCGTGATCCGGTGCAGATTCCCGACTTTGAGCCGCCGCGCAGCACAAGAACACGCGTCTATCGTCCTGTTGTCGACTATGAGCAGGAGGCGGACTACGTTCCTGACGCACGCTTCCTTGATGATGAGGAGGAGAGCAGAGCGGCTGTTGATGTCGTAAGCTATCCTGAGCCGGAGCACAGCGTCGAGGCTGAACATGAGGCATTTGAGGAAGCACAAGTTACCTTTGCTGCTGCGAGCAGATTTGCCGAGGTTGAACGCTGCGACGAGGAAGAGCAGCCTGAGCCGCCGCCAGCACCTGTCGCGTCGAAGCCTGTCCGTGAGATTCATATTACGGACAGCGCGGACAAGATTATTACCACTCCTGCTGCGCCGAACGTTGAGGAGCCGCAGGAGACTTCCGGTTATCGTCTGCCGCCGCTGGAGCTGTTGGATATACCCAAGGCTACTGATCCGGCAACGTATCAGGCGGATATTCTTGACCAGTGCGCTGTGCTGGAGCAGACGCTGCGCGACTTCAAGGTACGCGCTAATGTCATTGATGTGACGCGCGGCCCTTCAGTTACGCGCTTTGAGCTGGAGCCTGCGCCGGGCGTAAAGGTTAGCTCCGTAGTTAATCTGGCTGATGATATTGCTTTGCGTCTGGCAGCACCGGGCGTGCGTATCGAAGCGCCGATTCCCGGCAAGTCAGCCATCGGTATTGAAGCGCCGAATACGAAGAACGATACGGTATGCTTCCGCGAGGTCGTGGATAACGAGGTCGTGCGCAAGGAGCCCTCGAAGCTCTGCATTGGCTTGGGCAAGGACATCAGCGGCAATATTATTTCTGCCGATTTGTCCAAGATGCCGCATCTGCTTGTGGCCGGCTCTACCGGTTCCGGCAAGTCGGTGTGCATCAATACGATTATCGCCGGAATTTTATATAAGGCCCGGCCTGAGGAGGTCAAGCTGATCTTGGTTGACCCGAAGGTTGTTGAGCTGTCTAATTACAATGGTATTCCGCATTTATTGACGCCTGTTGTTACAGAGCCGAAAAAAGCTGCTTCGGCCTTGCATTGGGCTGTGGCAGAGATGGAGCGACGTTATAAGGCTTTTGCCGATAACCATGTGCGCGAAATCAAAAGCTATAATCAGCAGGCTGCCGAAAAAATGCCGTATATAGTTATCATCATCGACGAGCTGTCAGATTTGATGATGGTGGCGAAGGTCGATGTCGAGGATGCTATCCTGCGTCTGGCACAGAAAGCCCGTGCCGCCGGAATTCATCTGATTCTGGCAACGCAAAGGCCTTCCGTCGATGTTATCACTGGTATTGTGAAGGCCAATATTCCTTCACGTATCGCATTTGCTGTTTCGTCGCAGACGGATTCACGCACTATCCTCGATATGGGCGGTGCGGAGAAGCTTTTAGGCAAGGGCGATATGCTGTTTTATCCCATAGGCATGAATAAGCCTGTCAGAGTACAGGGAGCCTTTGTTACTGATGCTGAATTAAACAAAATTGTGGACTTTATCGTCAAGCAGTCTATTCCTGTTAACTACAGTGAAGAGGTTACAGCGCAAAAGCTGGAATGCGACGAGAAAGAGAAGAATAATGAAAAGGCAGGGCCAAGCGCTCCTGCTGAGGATGAATTATTCGAGGATGCCCTGCGTCTGGTTTTGGATATGGGGCAGGCCTCCAGCTCTATGCTGCAGCGCCGTTTTGGTATCGGCTATAACAGGGCAGCGCGTCTTGTAGATACGATGGAGGAGCTGGGGATTGTCGGCCAATATGCCGGCAGCAAGCCACGAGAGGTTATCATTTCACGTCAGGAAGCAGAGGAACGCTTTCTGCAGCATGATTAAGCGGAGGTACTGACAAATGGAAAGTGAAAAAAGTATCGGCACAATTTTAAAGGAAAAAAGGGAGTCCAAGGGACTTACCCTGATGGATATTGAACGCGGAACTAGTATCCGCAGCCGTTATATACAAGCAGTCGAGAATGATGAATATGAGAAAACTCCGGGTGGTGTTTTCCTGAAGGGTATTATTCGCAATTATGGCGATTTTCTTGGCTTAGATGGTATGGCTTTGCTGCAGCGCTACAAGGGAACGACTGCAGGCAAGGCAAATGAGAAGGCCATCAGCGACGGTATCCGTGAGGTTGACAATGTTCGTATGAATATCCAGCTGAAGGATAAGCGCGATATTGGCAGCGGCACAGGCAGATTTGAGCTGCCCTCGCTGCCGAAGCTGCCGGTTAAGCAATGCCTTGCATGTTTGGCTGTAGTGGCAGTGCTGGGCGCTGGCTACGTTGCTATCCCGAAGGCCATTGACTACGTGAAGAATCTTCCGAGCGAACCGAAGCAGGAGGAAAAGGCAGCAGCTAGCGCTGAGCAGAATACTGCTAAGGCTCCGTTAGACAAGGTTGTCGTGGAGATGGAGGCTTCTGGCTCCTGCTGGACGGAGGTTACAGCTGACGGCAAGGAGATTTTTGCCGGTATGCTGCAGGCCAAGGAAAAGAAAACCTTTGAAGCAAAGGATAAGCTGATTGTCAAATATGGCAATATCGGCGTAATGAATATCAAGGTCAACGGCGAGCCTGTTAACCTTAATGGTGAGCATGGCGTAGCAGTCAAGACCTATCTGCGTGCTGCGGCAGCAGAAACCTCGAAGGCAGCAGAGGCTCCTGCGCCGAAGGAGGAGGAGGCAGCGACCGCTTCGCAGCCTGAGCAGAGCAGCGCAGCTGTGCCTGCAGCTCAGCCTGAACCGGAGCCTGCACCAGCGCCAGAACCGAAGGCTGCTGAGCCTGCACCGCAAGCACCTGCTGCTGAAGCAAAGGAGGCACCGCAGCCTGCCGCTGCTGCAGAGCAGAAGTAAGTTTATAGGAGTTATCCATGAAACAGTTTATACCAATTTCACATGAGGAAATTGTTGAGCGTGGCTGGGAGCAGATTGATTTTCTGTTCATCAGCGGCGATGCCTATGTAGACCATCCGTCCTTCGGTCCAGCAGTTATCTGCCGCGTGCTGGAGGCGCAGGGCTACAAGGTGGCAATGCTGTGCCAGCCTGCGTGGGATAAAATAGAAAATTTTGCCGCCTTGGGCAAGCCGCGTCTGGGCGTAATGATTTCCGGCGGCAACCTTGATTCCATGCTTTGCCGCTATACTGTAGGCAAGCATGAACGTGCCGTTGACAAGTATACTGCCGGCGGCGAGGTTGGTAAGCGTCCTGACCATGCGACCTGTGTTTATGCGCAAAAGGTGAAAAAGCTTTGGCCGGAGCTGCCGGTGGTTATCGGCGGTATTGAGGCGAGCTTGCGCCGCTTTGTGCATTTTGATTACTGGGAAAATAAGCTGCTGCCTTCGATATTAGAAAGCAGCGGAGCAGACATTCTTGTATACGGTATGGGCGAAAAGCAGGTTGTCGAGATTGCTGACTATCTTGCCGGTGGTGCGCGTGCTGAGGATTTGCATTATATCCGCGGCACTGCCTATGCTACGGATACGCTGCCTGAGGGCGAGGAGTATGTAGAGCTGCCCGGCTGGGCAGAGATTACTGCCGACCGCAAGGAGTTCGCGCGCGCCTTCCAGCTGCAAAGCAAGGAGCAGGATCCCTTCTACGGCAAGATGGTCGTGCAAAAGGGACAGCAAAAGTATATTGTACAAAATCCATCTATTTATCCGCTGACGATGGAGGAGATGGACGCAGTTTATGATCTGCCGTATGTGCGTACCTGGCACCCGAGCTATGACAAGCTGGGGGGCGTAGCAGCGCTCAAGGAGGTGCAGTTCAGTCTGGTGAGTTGCCGCGGCTGCTTTGGCAGCTGTGCGTTCTGCGCGATTCATGCGCATCAGGGACGTATTATTCAGGCGCGCAGTCATGCGTCCATTTTGCGTGAGGCCAAGCTTTTAATTAAGCTGCCCGGCTTTAAGGGCTATATTCATGACGTTGGCGGCCCTACGGCCAACTTCCGTCATCCTGCCTGCGCCAAGCAGCTGAAATACGGCGTGTGCAAGGACAGGCAGTGCCTGTTCCCGCAGCCGTGCCCGAATCTTGATGCTGACCATAGCGATTATGTAGCACTTTTACGCAAGCTGCGTGCTCTGCCCGGCGTCAAGAAGGTGTTTATCCGCAGCGGTATTCGTTACGATTATCTGCTTGCTGATAAGAAGCAGGAGTTCCTTGACGAGCTGTGCCGTTACCACATCAGTGGTCTGCTCAAGGTTGCGCCTGAGCATATTGCGCCGCAGGTTTTGGCGAAGATGGGCAAGCCCGGCAAGGATGTATATTTGAAATTCATGCGTGCCTTTACGCAGAAAAATAAAGAAATTGGTCTGCCGCAGTATCTGGTGCCGTATTTTATTTCCAGTCACCCTGGCTGCACGCTGAACAATGCCATTGAGCTGGCAGAGTTCTTGCGTGACATCAAGCATCAGCCGGAGCAGGTGCAGGACTTCATTCCTACGCCTGGCAGTGCAGCGACAGCGATGTATTATTCCGGTGTTGATCCGGAAAGCGGACAGAGCGTGTTTGTGGCTCGCAATCCGCATGATAAGGCTATGCAGCGTGCGCTGATGCAATATCGTGCGCCGCGCAACCGCAAGCTGGTGCTGGAGGCTCTGCAAAAGGCCGGACGTATGGACCTCGTTGGCAGCGGACATAAGTGCCTGCTGCATACTGAAAGCAGCAGCGGACGACCTGATAAGAAGGGCCCGCGTAGACCGAACACTGGTGATAGAAGGCAGAATAAACGCCGCAAATAGAACTGGGGCTGATTGTATGTTGAAGCTGACAAAAAAATATCTTGCTTTGTTTGCCCTGATGCTCAGCTGCCTGCTGCTTCTGGCAGGGTGTGGCGGAGCACCAAAGCAGCAGCCTGAGCCGGATAAGCATAAGCAGCAGTCGCTAGTTTTATATTCGGAGCTGGATAATAAGTTTACAGAGGATCTGGTGGCAGCCTTCAATAAGGAGCAGAAGGAGCTGCAGCTGCAGGCAATCTACGAGCTGAAGCCTGATGGCGTTAAGCCGGACGTGGTGCTGGCAGAGCGGCGTACCTTGAGTGGCCTGCAAAGGCAGGAGCGCTTGAAGCCGCTGGCCTTTGCCGCTGGCGACAGCCTGCCGAAAAAGTTCCGTGATGAAGACCTGTACTGGTATGGCGTTTTTTATGATCCAACGGTTTTTTTGATTAATCAGCAGTATGCGCGTACTCTCGGGCAGTCCAAGCTGAAAAGCTGGAAGGATCTGGAGAATACAGAGCAGCTGCGCATAGCTATGGAGAATTTGTCGGACAGCAACAGCACGCAGAATTTTCTTGCGGCCTTTGCTGACCATTATGGCGAGTCTGTTTCGCTGAATTATCTGTGGAATATTAACCGCTTTATCGGGCAGTATTCCAAGTTCCCGTTTACGCCTATCCGTATGACGGCGGTGGGCGATGCAGATTTAGCAATTACGCGCCAAAGCTATGTTTTTAAATATCTGGAAAGCAAGTTTCCTGCCTACGTTGTCTATCCTGAAGAGGGGACAGCAGTCAATCTTTTCTGCGTCGGCGTATTTCAAAGCTGCCGGCAGGATGCTAATGCTCTGACCTTTATGGAATGGCTGCTGACGGAGCCGAGCGTGCAGAAAATTTCTCAGGAGGATGCGACCGGTTATCTTTTCCTCTTCCCCCGCGGCATTGATGGAGCAGCGGCGGACGGTGAGAAAATTTGGCTGAATAACAGCTATCTGGAGCCGGACAAGCAGGAAAGCCTGACGAGAAAATGGTTAGATAAGGTTAGATTTAGTAAATAGAATTGGAGGAGAAAGTATGAAAATAGGCATGGTCAGCCTTGGCTGTCCGAAGAATCTTGTTGATTCCGAGGTTATGCTGGGCATTATCCGTGATAAAGAGCTGGAGGTTACGAATGATCCGGCGGAAGCTGATTTGATTATTGTCAACACCTGCGGCTTTATTGAAAGCGCAAAGGAAGAATCCATCAATACTGTGCTGCAGATGGGCGAATATAAGACGCAGGGCAGCTGCAAATATCTGATTATGACTGGCTGCCTGGGCCAGCGCTATGCTGACGAGCTGTTTGAAAGCCTGCCTGAGGTTGATGCCATTGTTGGTACGGACAGCTTTACTGATATCGGCTGGGTTATCGACCAGGTTATGGCAGGCAAGCGCTTGAAGCATCTGGAAAAGCTCGAAAGCAAAAATGTCAAGGCTCTGCCGCGTATGCTGACGACTCCGAGCTATATGGCTTATCTGAAAATTGCTGAGGGCTGCGACAACTGCTGCTCCTACTGCATTATTCCGCAGCTGCGCGGACCGTACACCAGCCGTCCGTATGATGAGGTAATGGCTGAGGCGAAGGCTCTCGCAGAGCATGGCACGAAGGAGCTTATCGTTGTAGCGCAGGATACTACGCGTTATGGAGAGGATTTATACGGCAAGCTTATGCTGCCGCAGCTGCTGCGTGATTTGAATAAGCTGGAGGGTATACAATGGATTCGCGTGATGTACCTCTATCCGAACAACTTTAATGATGAGCTCATTGCTGCCTTTGCTGAATGCGATAAGGTTTGCAAATATATTGATATTCCGCTGCAGCATGCCAGCGACCGTCTGCTTGACAGCATGAACCGCTCTGATACGCGTGCTCAGGTTGAAGAGCTGCTCGACAAGCTGCGCAGCCGTATTCCGGGCATCACCATTCGCACCACCTTTATCGTCGGCTTCCCCGGCGAAACGGAGGAGGATTTTGCGGAGCTTATGGATTTTGTTGAAAAGCAGCGCTTTGAGAATGCCGGTGTCTTCCAATACTCTCAGGAGGAGGGCACTGTTGCCGGAGCTATGGATAACCAGATTGCTCCGGAAATCAAGGAAAACCGCTATCATGAGCTGATGGCTTTGCAGGCTGGCATTTCTGAGGAGCTTCATCAGGAGCGTGAGGACGCAGAGCTTGATGTTATCGTGGAAGGCTTTGACGAAGAGAATCCGCAGCTTGCTGTGGGCCGTTCTTGTCATGAGGCGCCGGACATTGATGGCAGCATCTTTATTGAAAATGCCGGGGATGTGCAGGTTGGCGACATGGTGCGCGTAAGAAT
Source organism: Phascolarctobacterium sp. (assembly GCA_022718015.1). Taxonomy (GTDB): domain Bacteria; phylum Bacillota; class Negativicutes; order Acidaminococcales; family Acidaminococcaceae; genus Phascolarctobacterium_A. The sequence continues at coordinate 9,531 of JAIHZV010000023.1, forward strand.
CCTGCAGGGCTTTACTTACGAAATGGTAGCAGAACTGATATAGGGGTGAATTTCGGTATGAAGGTTGAAATCATTACAACTGGCACAGAGCTTTTGCTCGGCGAGATTTTGAATACAAATGAGCAGTATCTGTCGCGCAAGCTGAACAGCATTGGCTTCGATGTGCTGTATCATACGACGGTAGGAGATAATCCGGAGCGTATGCAGCAGGTGCTGGAGCAGGCAATGGAGCGTGCCGATATTATTATCACCAGCGGCGGCTTAGGCCCGACGCGCGGCGATATCACAAAGGAAATGGTGATGGAGGTCTGTCATACCGAAAGCTATCTGGATCTTGACACCTGGGGACGTATTGACGAATATTTTAGAAGGAAGGGCATCTGCCAGCCTTCTGAGAATAATGAAAAGCAGGCTTATGTGCCGATTGGCGCAGAGGTGCTGCAAAATGATGTAGGCACGGCGCCGGGCTTGTGGCTGGAATATAATGGAAAGTTTTTCATCCTGCTGCCGGGCCCGCCTGCCGAACTGATGGATGTTTGCGAAAAGCAGCTGTGGCCGCGCCTTTTACAGCGCTTTACGGACCACGGCGTTATCATGTCGCGCACGCTGCATCTGCGTGGCGTGGGCGAATCGCTCGTCGCAAGCAAGCTTGACGAGCTTATCCAGGCGCAGACGAATCCTACGATTGCGCTTTATGCACGTTATGGCGAAATTCTTATCCGCCTGACTGCCAAAGCAAAAAATGAAAAAGAAGCTGAAAAAATGCTTGCGGCTGCTGAAAAGAATGTACGCAAGTATGTTGATGAATATATATATGGCATTGATGATGACACGCTGGGGGCCTGCCTGGGCAGACTGCTGAAGGAGCAGGGCAAGACGATTGCCTTTGCCGAATCCTGCAGCGGTGGTCTGGCAAGCAGCCTGGTGACTGACGTTGCCGGCAGCAGCGAATATCTGCTGGGCAGTGTCGTGAGCTATACGAATATGGCGAAGGAAAAGCTGCTGCATGTGCAGGCGGACACGCTGGAGCACTTCAGCGCAGTAAGCCGCGAAACGGCCTGCGAGATGGCTGTGGGCGTGCGCAACCTGCTGGGCAGCGACATCGGCGTGAGCATTACCGGCAACGCCGGCCCTGGCGCAAGCGAGGGCAAGCCTGTCGGTCTGGTCTACATCGCTGTGGCGATGAACGATGTTGTGTACTGTCAGGAGCATCATTTTATGTCGACAAGAACTGAAAATAAGCTGCGGATAGCACAAACTGCTATTTCTATGGCTATTGATAAACTTTTAGAAGCAAAGAACACGGAGGATAATAA
>JAIHZV010000269.1 GCA_022718015.1 Phascolarctobacterium sp.
AAAATGTAAAAAAATATTTTCAAGCAGCAAAAAATAAGACTGCTGCACTCGGTAATACTCTCGCTGCCGCCGTAGACGACGGAGAGCATTGAATGCAGCAGTCTCTAAAAAGCTTTTACAGAGCCAAGCTCTTATTTTTTATAATTAGTCTTGTCGACAAGCTTAATGCCGGTGTTAGTATCTTTTACTGCAGGCTTGCTGCCATTAGCAGCAGCGGCTGCCGCTATTACGGCATCATAGCCCATTTTATATTGGTTCTGCACAGCAACAGCAATATTATAACCGCCATCCTCAAAGCCAGCTACAGTTTTCTTGCCCAGGTCAAAACCGGTGATAGCAATGTCCTTACGGCCAGCCTGCATAATTGCTTCTACAGTGGCGTTTGTCGAGCTGTTGTTGCAGGCAATTACGCCCTTGACGTCAGGAGTCTTTTTGATTCTGTCAGTAATCAGCTGTACTGCACCTGTTGCATCGCCGTAGTCAATAACATATTCCGGTACCAGCTTCCAATTCACAGGAGCATAATGTGCCCAGTTAGCGACAACGCTTTCAGCACGATCAGAAATAGTACGGCTTGCCAGAGTACTGAGATGAATAAGTACGTTAGCTTTATCCGTTTCCTTGACACCGTTAGCCTTCAGCTGCTCAACCATCTTTTTGCAGACAGCTTCGCCAGCCTCCAGATTGTTCGTCATAAAAGCAGCATCATAATCATTGCTGCTCAGCATTGTATCCACAAGTGCTACCGGCAGCTTTTGCTCACGCAGCTGCTTAGCACTTTCAGTCATGTTCACACTATCAGCAGGAGCCAGAACAACTGCATCAACCTTTTTACCGGAAAGTTCCTTGAGCATATCGCGCTGCAGCTCCCAGTCGCCGTCCTTCATTACGCCGCCAACATAAACATTGACATTAGCAGCCTCGCCGCCCTCCTTAAGACCGCGGACAACCTCCTGCCAGTATGCTCCTTTTATTACCTTCAGCACAGCATAAACATTTTTGCGGCCTTCCTTAACCTCCGTAACAGGCTCAAACTCCTGCTTGGAAGATGAACTCATCACCTTCTGTTGTACGCTTCCCTGCTGCGACTTGCTGTCACCACAGCCGCTCAAAGCGAAAAGCATGAATGCGGCAAGCATCAAGGTAAAAATTTTTTTCATTACCATACCCTCCAATATTTTCGTACTAAGCAACATCATTAAAATTGCTCATATATTAATATTATAACATATGATACGAAGAAATCAAGAGAGTATCAAGAAATATTCCTAAAAAGCTTCTAACCTTCAATATTTTAGATATTAAAAAAGAACCCGCCCTTGCGGACGGATTCTTGCAGCAAAACCGGAATTATTTACGGATACCCAGTTTAGCAATGATTGCACGATAGCGCTCGATGTCTTTGTTAGCCAGGTAGTTCAGCAGACCACGACGTTTACCTACCATTTTCAGCAGGCCACGACGGGAATGATGGTCTTTTTTGTGCTCTTTCAGATGCTCGGTCAAATATTTGATGCGTTCGGTCAGAACTGCAATTTGTACTTCCGGAGAACCGGTGTCGCCTTCATGACGAGCGTTGTCGACGATAAGTGCTTGTTTAGCTTCGCTAGTTAACATTGTTGTTTCCTCCTAAAATTTAAGAAATTGCCAGAAGCAGAGCAGCCGTTGGAGTTTCGTACTGCCAGGCTTTGGTTCAAATACTATGATAGTATACCATATCTGCGTCTAAGACGCAAGATTTTTGTAAACTTTTTTATAAAAACTTAAGACAATCCAGCTTATCCTGAGCGAGCTGTGCCTTTAGCGCATCAATACCGGCGAACTTCACCTCGCCGCGAATGCGCTGCAC